>JALHNN010000351.1:1358-2063 GCA_022843505.1 Sulfuritalea sp. | reverse complement strand
CGGACCAGGGTTTCCCTGGCCGTCGCATCGGCGAGCAATGCCGACGTTTGGCTGATGCCGAGAATCAGCGTGCCCGGCCGGCGACTCCAGGTGCCGAGGGAGCGTTGAATCACGTCCACCAGTTCCGGATGGCGCAGCGCGCTGGCAGGCAGCCGCACACCGATCCGGAGGTCCAGTCCGGCGCTGTAGCGGAACTCGGAGACATTGCGCAGGGCGCGATTGAGGATGGACGAAACCAGGTCGCTTACCTGATCTAAAGTTTCCGCGGCGGCAAAGGCCTGCTCCGCCTCGACCAGGCCAAGTTCGGCGTTCGGCCATTGCAGCAAGGCCTCGGCGCCCATCACCTGACCAAGGCGCACGTCGTATTGGGGCTGAAACACCAGGTCCAGGGTATTGTCGGCCACCGCGGTGCGCAGCCGGTTCTCGACCAGCAGCCTCGATTCGGCGACAAGATCCTGGTCGGAATCGTAATCGACGATTCGACCGGGAAGGTTGCGCGCCAGGGTGCAGGCGCTGCGCGCGCGTTGCAGCAGATTTTCGGTCCGGTCCGCATGCTGCGGGTACATGGCGACGCCGATGGCCGGATTGGCGTAGATTTCCTCCTCGCCTACCCAGAATGGTGCGTTCAGGGTACGCAGGGACTTGCCCGCCGCCAGCTGTGCGACCGTGGGCCCTTCGACCGTGGCCAGCACGCAGGCAAATTCG
>JALHNN010000351.1:0-1348 GCA_022843505.1 Sulfuritalea sp. | reverse complement strand
AATTCGTCCCTCCCCATCTCGGCAAGGAAGTCGCCCGGGCGCAGCACATCGGTGCAGAGCAGCGAGGCGATCCGCTGGCGCACGGCATCGCCGACCCGGTAACCCCATACGGCGTCGATACGGCCGATGATGCCGCATTCGATGATCAGAACCGCCAGCGGCTTTCCATCGGCCAGTCGCCGGTCGATGGTTTCCTGCAGCAGTTCGAAGAACCTTGTGGGATCGACCGCGGCCGGCTCGCTTGGCTCGGCGGACAAGGTCACGGTCACAGGAACAACTCGCGCGGGTCGATCTTGACCGAGTCGTATTCGAGGGAGCGCAGGATCCGGTAGGGTTCATCCGGCCTGCATTTGGGTTCCTTCATCAGGTCGAGCATCTTGTAGGGAACCATGGGGTCGCCCTTGGCGTCCCTGACCACCATGATCCGCGGCTGCATGCGCCGGACCATGTTCTGGGCGATGACGATGGCGACTTCGCCACTGTTCAATTCGACCACGCTTCCTACCGGGAATACGCCGACACACTGGATGAACTGTTCCACCAGTGCCGGGTGGAAGCGCTTGCCGCGTTCCTTGTAGATCTGGCTGAGCGCGTTGGCCGGCGACAGGTGTTCGCCGAACGGTCGCGGTGCGGTCAGGGTGTCGAAGGTATCTACGATGCCGGCGATTAGGCCGGAGATGGCTATCGCGTCGCCGCGCAGGCCGCGCGGATAGCCGCTGCCATCGAATCGCTCATGGTGCAGCGACGCCAGGCCGGGAAGTTCCGGCGGCAAGCCCGGAGTATCGCTGAGGATGCGCACCGAGTGGCTGACGTGGCTTCGGTAAAGCTCCTCCTCGGCGGGGTTGCCCGGTCCGCGTGCCGCGAGTTCGCCGGGCAGCTTAAGCTTGCCGACATCCTGCAGCAGCCCGAGCATGCCGAGGATCTGGATGCGATCCTGCGGCAACTGCAGGAATCGGCCGAAGATGGTCATCATCACCGAGATGCCGACTGCCCGGCTAAGGGTTTCGCCGCTTTTCTCCTGCAGCTTGATCAGCAGGGCCATGGCGTCGGGATTGCGCACCACGCTCTCGGTGATCTGGGCTGCGGCCTCATGCGAGCGCTGGCTGTCGATCGCGTTGCCGATTTCGACCGCGCGCGACAGCTCGTTCACGACGGTGGTCGTACGGGCATAAGCGCTGTGCGCCTTGGGCAACTCGACCTCGACGCTGGCGACTTCCTTGTACACCGTGGTACCGCGAACCTTGGCGATGTCTTCCGCGGTTACCTTGGCGACGTCACGGCGTTCTTCCTTTTCGGGGTCGACGAAGACATGCTTGCAATACTTTTTCAGTACGTCGAGCTGCTTGTC
>JALHNN010000350.1 GCA_022843505.1 Sulfuritalea sp. | reverse complement strand
TCCGAGATGTTCGGCCCCACCATCGGTGACCGCGTCAGGCTCGCCGATACCGAACTCTGGATCGAGGTGGAGAAGGACTACACGCTCTACGGCGAGGAAGTGAAGTTCGGCGGAGGCAAGGTTATCCGCGACGGAATGGGGCAGGGCCAGAAGCTGGCGAAGGACGTGGCCGACACGGTGATCACCAACGCGCTGATCATCGATGCCGTGCTGGGCATCGTCAAGGCCGACGTCGGCTTGAAGGGCGGCATGATCGTGGGCGTAGGCAAGGCCGGCAACCCGGACGTGCAGCCGGGTGTCACCATCGCCATCGGTGCCGGCACCGAGATCATCGCCGGCGAGGGCATGATCCTTACTGCCGGCGGCATCGATTCGCACATCCATTTCATCTGCCCGCAGCAAATCGACGAGGCGCTGATGTCCGGCGTCACCACCATGCTCGGCGGCGGCACGGGGCCGGCGACGGGGACGTTTGCCACCACCTGCACACCGGGGCCGTGGCATATCCATTCCATGCTGGCGGCGGCCGATGCCTTCCCGATGAACCTCGGCTTCCTCGGCAAGGGCAACGCCTCGCTGCCGGGGCCGCTGGCCGAGCAGATCGCCGCCGGCGCCATGGGCCTTAAGCTGCATGAGGACTGGGGCACCACGCCGGCCGCGATCGACAACTGCCTGACGGTGGCGGACGAGATGGACGTTCAGGTGGCGATCCACACCGATACGCTCAACGAATCCGGCTTCGTCGAGGCGACCCTCGCCGCCTTCAAGGGCCGCACGATCCACACCTTCCACACAGAAGGCGCGGGAGGCGGCCATGCGCCGGACATCATCAAGGCCGCCGGCCTGCCCAACGTGCTGCCCTCGTCGACCAACCCGACCATGCCCTACACGGTCAACACCATCGACGAGCACCTCGACATGCTGATGGTCTGCCATCACCTCGATCCGGCGATCGCCGAGGACGTGGCCTTCGCCGAGTCGCGCATCCGCCGCGAGACCATCGCCGCCGAGGACATCCTGCACGACCTCGGCGCGTTTTCGATGATGTCGTCGGACTCCCAGGCCATGGGTCGCGTCGGCGAAGTGCTGATTCGCACCTGGCAGACCGCGCACAAGATGAAGCTGCAGCGCGGCGCGCTGAAGGAGGACACGGCGAAGAACGACAACATGCGGGTCAGGCGCTACATCGCCAAGTACACCATCAACCCGGCGATCACCCACGGCATCGGCCATGTCGTCGGCTCCATCGAACCCGGCAAGCTGGCCGACCTGGTGCTGTGGAAGCCGGCCTTCTTCGGCGTCAAGCCCAGCCTGATCCTCAAGGGCGGCATGATTGCCGCCGCCGCGATGGGCGACCCCAACGCCTCGATCCCGACGCCGCAGCCCGTGCATTACCGGCCGATGTTCGGCAGCTACGCCGGCGGCCTCAAGACCTCGCTGACCTTCGTTTCGCAGGCGGCATTGCAGAACCCGGCGGTGGGGGCGCTGAACCTCGCCAAGCGCCTGGAGCCGGTGAAGAACTGCCGCAAGGTGAGCAAGGCAGACATGGTGCACAACAGCGCCACGCCGGTGATCGAAGTCGACAGCGAGACCTACGCGGTGCGCGCCAATGGCGAGCTGCTGGTCTGCGAGCCGGCAAAGTCGCTGCCCATGACGCAACGCTATTTCCTGTTCTGATCCCCAACCCCACGAGGAGAACATCATGCCCACAAGGCCTGTAAAGCAGCTGATCCGCAACCAGACCATACTCACCGCGACCGCCGACATGCCGGTGGCTGCCGCCGCGGCCGCCATGCGCGAAGCCCGCGTCGGCGCCATCATGATCGTCGAAGGCCGGCGCCTGGTCGGCATCTTCACCGAGCGCGATGCGCTCTACCGCGTGCTGGCCGCCGGCAAGAGCCCGAAACTGACCCGCCTCGGCGATGTCATGACCGTGAACCCGACCACGGTCAGCGCCGACATGCCTTTCGGCCATGCCCTGCACATCATGTACGAGCGCAGCTTCCGCCACGTGCCGGTGGTCGAGGACGGTGTGCCGGTCGGCATGGTTTCGGCGCGCGATGCCCTCGGGCCGGAGATGGAGCAGTTCGAGGCCGAGCTGAAGGAGCGCGAACACATCGAGGAAATCCTCGGATGAGGTCGCGGCGATGATGCTGATCGAGGCCCTCGCCGATCGCTCCGCGGAGCCGAGCGACACCGTGGTGCTGCGCTTCGAGACGCGCTGCAAGAGCCGCCTGCGGGCCAAGCTCGCCAGCGGCGAGGTCTGCGGCCTGTTCCTGCCGCGCGGCACGGTGTTGCGCGGCGGCGACCGCCTGCAGGCCGGCGACGGCCGCATCATCGGCGTGGTGGCGGCGGACGAGTCGCTGATGGAAGTCGTCAGCGAAGATCCGCTGCTGATCGCCAAGGCCGCCTATCACCTCGGTAATCGGCACGTTGCCGTCGAGCTGCAGCCCGGGCGCCTGCGTTTCGCCGCCGACCACGTGCTGGGAGAAATGCTGCGCGGCCTGGGCCTGGCGGTCGTCGAGGTCGAGGCACCCTTCGAGCCGGAAAGCGGTGCCTATGGCTCGCATCCGCACCCGCATGGCCACAGCAGCGATGGCGAGGGCCGCGGCCCGCGCATCCACGACCATTTCGACAAGCGATGAGCGCCGCCCGCCGGGCCGCCCCAAGGGCGGCGCAGCCACGAACCGGAGCCGCACAGCGGCGAAACGAAGTCACCCCCTTCCTTGCGAAGGAGGTCGGGGGGATGGCTCAGCAATGCCTCGCGCTGACCCGCTTGTTGCAGCTCGCCAGCCCGGCCCTGCCGGTCGGCGCCTACAGCTATTCGCAGGGCCTGGAGTGGGCGATCGAGGCCGGCACGGTGACGGACGAGGCGAGCGCCCTGCGCTGGATGGGCGACCAACTCGAATGGAACATCGGCCGCTACGAAGCGCCGCTCCTGCTGCGCATGATGGCGGCTTGGTCTGCCGGCGACGATGCCGTGGTGCGCGAACTCGACGAACGCTACCTCGCCGGCCGCGAGACGGCCGAGCTGCGTGCCGAGACCCTGCAGATGGGGCATTCCCTGCGACGCCTGCTCGACGACCTGCGCCAACTGCCGCCCACATTCGTCGCCCAGGTCGCCGTGTCGCCGGCGCCGACATTCATGCAGGTCTGGAGCGGTCTCGCGGCCTGCTGGCAGGTCGCGCCGCCGGACGCGCTCACTGCCTGGCTCTGGAGCTGGGCGGAGAACCAGGCCATGGCGGCGCTGAAGGCCGTGCCGTTGGGCCAGGCCGCCGGGCAACGCATCCTCCTCGAAATCGGCGCCCGCATTCCGGCCGTCGTCGACCAGGCGATGGACACGCCCGATGAAAACCTAAGCAACTTCGCGCCGGGCTTCGCCATCGCCTGCGCGCGCCACGAAACCCAGTATTCGAGGCTCTTCAGATCATGAAACAGGCAGTCAGAGTAGAAAGTTCACGCCCCGCCGCGGCGCTGCGCGTCGGGATAGGCGGCCCCGTCGGTTCCGGCAAGACGGCGCTGACCCTGGCCCTGTGCCAGGCGCTGCGCGACAAGTACAACATCGCCGCCGTCACCAACGACATCTACACGGAAGAGGACGCCCAGTTCCTGGTCAAGAATGCGGCGCTCGCGCCCGAGCGCATCATCGGCGTCGAAACCGGAGGCTGCCCGCACACGGCGATCCGCGAGGACGCCTCGATCAACCTCGAGGCCGTCGACCGGCTCAACGCGCGTTTCCCGGGTCTGGAGATCGTCTTCATCGAAAGCGGCGGCGACAACCTGGCCGCGACCTTCAGCCCCGAACTCTCGGACCTGACGCTCTACGTGATCGACGTCGCCGCCGGCGACAAGATTCCGCG
>JALHNN010000349.1 GCA_022843505.1 Sulfuritalea sp. | reverse complement strand
ACGAGGACGCGATCCATGATCTCGTCATGCTCAAGCTGTCCATGGTCGAGTTGCTGCCGCGCCACGGCAAGCTGATGCCTGCCGAACTTTCCGGCGGCATGGTCAAGCGCGTGGCGCTGGCGCGCGCCCTGGCGCTGGAGCCGGAACTGCTGCTGCTTGACGAGCCGACCGCGGGCCTCGACCCCGACCGCTCCGACAGCTTCGTGCGCCTGATCCGCATGCTCTCCGAGGAGCTGGGCCTGACTGTCCTGCTGGTGACCCATGACCTCGATACCCTGGCGGCCCTGTCCACGCGTGTGGCGGTGCTGGCCGAACAGCGCATCCTGGCCTACGGCACTGCCGACGAGATCATGCAGATCGACCACCCCTTCATCCGCAACTTCTTCCTTTCCGAACGCAGCGTCAGGGCCCTGCAGAACTCCGGTTTTGCCGCCCTGCCACACTGAGAGTCACGAGCCATGGAAAATCGAGCACATGCACTTGCCGCGGGAATCTTCACCATCCTGCTCGGCGTCGCCGCCGCCATCGCCATCTGGTGGCTGGGGCAGAGCGACGAATCGACCACCCGTTACGTGCTCGAAACCCGGCGCAACGTCACCGGACTCAATGTCCAGGCGCAGGTGCGCTATCGCGGCATCCGGGCCGGCAAGGTGCAGGCCATCGAGCCGGACGCCAGGGACCCGCGGGTGATCCTGGTGCGCATCGCGATCGACAGCCGCTACAAGCTGACGCGCGGCAGCACCGCCCAGCTCGGCTATCAGGGAGTGACCGGGCTGGCCTACGTGCAGATCGAAGACGACGGTTCCTCCGCCGAACCCCTGGTCGGCACGGAGGAAGATCCGGCACGGATAGCGCTCAGACCCACGCTGTTCGACACCCTGGGCGAAAAGGCCGGTGACATCGTCAGCCAGATCAGCGCCGTGTCGATCCGTCTCGGCAAGCTGCTTGACGAACGGAACATGCAGAATCTTGCGCGTACCCTCGACAATGTGGCGACGGCCTCCGACGGCTTGCGCGAGATGCCCGCGTTGCTGGCCGCCGCGCGGGAGGCGCTTTCGGACAAGAACCTGCGCAGCCTGCGCCAGATCCTCGCCCATGTCGAGACCACGGCCGGGGAGGGAGCGCCCCTGGCGGCGGAAATGCGCGACCTGGTAAGGAACATGGGGTCGCTGGCACGGCGCTTCGAGGATGTGGCCGGGAGGACCGGCGACGAACTGGCGACGACCACCTTGCCGCGCGCCAACGGCCTGATGGACGAACTGGCCGGCAGCTCGCGCCAGTTGTCGCGCATCCTCGACGGCATCGAGCGCAATCCGCAGATGCTGCTGTTCGGCCGCGAGGGATTGGCGCCCGGTCCGGGCGAGGCGGGATTCGTTGCACCGACGAAAGCGGGGGGTGGCAAATGAACAAGCTGTTTCCGGGGATGCTGGCTGTGCTTCTCCTTTCTGCTTGCGTTGGCGGGCCGCGCATGGCCGAGCCTGCGCGCTACGACCTGGGTGCCGCCGCCGGAGGCGCCACGCACTGGCGCATGCCGCCGGCGGCGATCGAAGTGCAGGCATCGTCGTGGTTGTCGGCAACCGCAATGCACTACCGGCTGGCTTACGCGGACCCGCTGCGTCGCCAGGGATACAGCGAAAGCCGCTGGGCGGCGCCGCCGGCCGAACTGCTGGAATCCCTGCTCAAGCGCCAACAGGGTAGGACGGAAGCCGGCGGTCCCGCCTGCCGCTTGCAGGTGGTGCTTGACGAATTCGAGCAGCGATTCGATGCGCCCCAGTCCAGCCAGATGGCACTGGAGGCAAGGGCTATCTTGTTGCCGGCCCGCGGCGGCGATATGCTGGCGCGGCGCAGCTTCCAAATCCAGAAGCCGAGCCCGACGGCGGACGCCCGGGGCGGGGCGGCGGCGGCTCGCGAGGCGGCGCTGGCCCTGGCCGACGAACTCGCCGCGTGGGCCAACGGGCTGGACTCCACTGTCCTTGCGCGTTGCCGCAATTGATCAACTCTATTGGGAGGAATCGCATGGGAAACCCCTACGCCACGGGACTGGACAAGAACCCCGCCAACTATGTGCCGCTGACCCCGCTCTCCTTCATCGAGCGTTCGGCCTACATCTATCCCGACCATGTCGCCACCATCCACGGCGCACGGCGCTATACCTGGCGCGAGGAATACGATCGTGCGCGGCGTCTGGCCTCGGCGCTGACCGGGCTGGGAGTCGGCGCTGGCGACACGGTGGCGGCGATGCTCAACAACACGCCGGAGATGTTCGAGTGCCACTTCGGCGTGCCGATGACGGGCGCCGTGCTCAATACCCTGAACACGCGGCTGGATGCCGAATCCATCGCCTTCATGCTCAACCACGGCGAAGCGAAGGTGCTGATCACCGACCGCGAGTACTCGCCGACGGTGAAGAAGGCGCTCGCCGATCTGGGGCGGGAGATCGTCGTCGTGGACGTCGACGATCTGGAATACAGCGGGCCGGGCGAGCGCCTGGGCAAGCTCGAGTACGAGGCCTTCATCGCCGCCGGGCGGCCCGACTACGCCTGGAAGACGCCGGACGACGAGTGGGATGCGATTTCGCTCAACTACACCTCGGGCACCACGGGCAACCCGAAAGGCGTGGTGTATCACCATCGCGGCGCCTACCTCAACGCGCTGTCGAACATCGTCTCCTGGGGCATGCCGCCGCAGGCGACCTACCTGTGGACGCTGCCGATGTTCCATTGCAACGGCTGGTGCTTTCCCTGGACCGTGGCGGCGAATTCGGGCACCAATGTCTGCCTGCGGCGCGTCGATCCGAAGCTGATCCTCGATGCCATCCGCGAGCACAAGGTCAGCCACTACTGCGGCGCCCCCATCGTGCATTCGATGCTGGTCAGCGCCCCGGCGGCCTGGCGCGAAGGCATCAACCACAAGGTATCGGCGCTGGTCGCCGCCGCGCCGCCGCCGGCCGCCGTGATCGAAGGCATGAACAAGATCGGTTTCAACATCACCCATGTCTATGGCCTGACTGAAACGTATGGTCCCGCATCGGTCTGCGCCAAGCACGAGGCCTGGCTGGACCTGCCGCTCGACGAACAGGTGCGCCTGAACGGGCGCCAGGGCGTGCGCTACCACTGCCAGGAGGGCATCACGGTGATGGACCCGGAAACCATGCTGCCGGTCCCCTGGGACGACCAGACCATGGGTGAAATCATGTTCCGCGGCAACATCGTGATGAAGGGCTACCTGAAGAATCCGAAAGCGACCGAGGAAGCCTTCCGCGGCGGCTGGTACCACACCGGCGACCTGGCCGTGATGCAGCCCGACGGCTACGTCAAGATCAAGGACCGCAGCAAGGACGTGATCATCTCGGGCGGCGAGAACATTTCGTCGATCGAGGTCGAGGACACGCTCTACCGCCACCCCGCGGTGATGGGCGCTGCCGTCGTTGCCACGCCCGACCCGAAGTGGGGCGAGGTGCCTTGCGCCTTCATCGAACTGCGCGAGGGCGCCACGGTGACGGCCGAGGAACTCACCGAGTTCTGCCGCGAGCGCATGGCGCGCTTCAAGGTGCCCAAGCGCTTCATTTTCGAGGCGCTGCCGAAGACATCGACCGGCAAGATACAAAAGTTCGTCCTGCGCGAGAAAGCCAAATCCACTGCGGCCATCGAGTAGGCTGCGCCGCATTCCCGAGGAGACCCTGCCATGAACGCACCGAATGAAACCACGCTGCCCATCCTGTTGCGCGAGGAGCGCGAGGGCGTCGTCACGCTGACCTTGAACCGTCCCCTGCAGTTCAATTCCCTGTCCGAGGAAATGCTCACCGAATTGCAGGCGGCGCTTAACGCCATCGCCCGCGATCCGTCGCTGCGCGTCGTCGTCATCGCCGGCG
>JALHNN010000348.1 GCA_022843505.1 Sulfuritalea sp. | reverse complement strand
GGTGGCCAGGGCGAACAGCGGTCCGGTGGCGTGTTCGCGCCGCTGCCGCCGCCCTTGATGGAAATCCACCGCCGGCTCAAACAGAGCTTCGATCCCTACGGCGTGTTCAATCCCGGCCGCCTTTATCCGGAACTCTAATGAAACTGCCCCCACGCTCTCTTCGTTCGCTGCCCCCCAGGGGGGCGCAGGCCTACCTTGGGACGGCCCGGCGGGAGGCCTGATGGAAACCCATCTCGCCGAATTCATCCGCAATACCACCGCCGGCCGCGAGGCCGAGGACATCCTGCGCCGCTGCGTGCATTGCGGCTTTTGCACCGCCACCTGCCCGACCTACCAGTTGCTGGGCGACGAACTCGACGGGCCGCGCGGCCGCATCTACCTGATCAAGCAGGTGCTGGAAGGCGCCGAGCCGACCGAGAAGACGCGCCTGCACCTCGACCGCTGCCTGACCTGCCGTTCCTGCGAGAGCACCTGTCCTTCCGGCGTGCATTACTCGCGCCTGCTCGACATCGGTCGCGAGGTGGTGGAGCACAAGGTGCCGCGCAGCGGCATGGATGGCGCGCTGCGCGGTGCGCTGAAGGCCCTGTTACCCCGTCCCACCCTGTTCGGTGCGGCGATGAAGCTCGGACAGTCGGTGCGCCTGATGCTGCCGGGCGCCCTGCGCGCCAAGGTGCCGCCGCTCTCGTCGGCCGGGCCGCGGCCGCAGGGCAAGCACGCGCGGCAGATGATTGCGCTGGCCGGTTGTGTGCAGCCGTCGATGTATCCCAACATCAACGGCGCCACGGCCCGCGTGCTGGACCGGCTGGGCATAGCGATGATCGAGGCCAGCGGGGCCGGCTGCTGCGGCGCCGTGCGCATGCATCTCAACGAGGCCGAAGGCGCGCGCGAGGACGCGCGGCGCAACATCGACGCCTGGTGGCCGCTGCTCGAAGCCGGAGCCGAGCACGTGGTGATCACGGCCTCGGGTTGCGGCACCCAGGTGGTCGACTACGCCCACCTGCTGCAGGAGGATCCGGACTATGCGACCAAGTCGGCGCGCGTGGTGCTGGCGACGCGCGATGTCAGCGAGGTCATCGCCGCCGAGGCCGAGGCGCTGAAGGCGCTGCTTGCCGCCTGCCCGCCGCTGGCCGAACACCAGCGCCTGCTGGCCTTCCACAGCCCCTGCAGCCTGCAGCACGGGCTGAAGATCCGTGGCACCGTCGAGGCCCTGCTGACGGCGGCCGGCTACACGCTGACGCCGGTGGCGGATTCGCATCTCTGCTGTGGTTCGGCGGGCACCTACTCGGTGCTGCAGCCCGAGATCTCGCAGCGGCTGCAGGCCAACAAGCTGCACGCGCTGACGGCTGGCCGTCCGGCGGCCATCGCCAGCGCCAATGTCGGTTGCATCGGCCACCTCGGCAGCGCCGCCGACATACCGGTGCGCCACTGGATCGAGCTCATCGACGAACGCCTGTCCGCCTAGGATGAAACAGCGCCCACGCCCACTGCGTTCGCTGCCCCCCGGGGGGGCGCCAGCACGCCTGGGGCGGGCCGGCGCGGACTGACATGGACGGGATGCAACTCGACGCCGCCGCGCGCGACTGGAACACGCTGCATTCGCGCTTCCGCTGGAACATTCCCGAACGCTACAACATCGCCCGCGCCTGCTGCGGACGCTGGGCCGAGGATCGTTCGCGCTTTGCCCTGTATTACGAGGACGAGGCCGGCCACACCGAGGCCTGGAGTTTCTGGGACGTGCAGCAGGCTGCCAACCGCCTGTCCAACGTGCTGGGCGCCATGGGCGTGATGGCCGGCGACCGCGTCGCCATCATCCTGCCGCAGCGCCCCGAAACCGGCATCGCCCACATGGCCTGCTACCAGATGGGGGCCATCGCCTTGCCGATCTCGCACCTGTTCGGTGCCGACGCGCTGGAATACCGGCTCTCGCACGCCGAGGTGAGGGTGGCGATCATCGACGAGGGTGGCCTGGAAAAGCTCGGTGCCGTGCGCGACAAGCTGCCCGACCTGAAGCACGTGATCGGCGTCGGCGGCGCGCGCGAATCCTGGGTGCGCGAGTGGAACACGCTGCTGCCGCTGGCCTCCTCGCGCTATGTGGCGCGCGACACGGCGGCCGACGATCCGGCGATGATCATCTACACCAGCGGCACCACGGGCAACCCCAAGGGCGCGCTGATCGCGCAGCGCAGCCTGATCGGCAACCTCTCGGGCTTCGTCTGCTCGCACGATTTCTACCCGCAGCGCGGCGACATGTTCTGGTCGCCGGCCGACTGGGCCTGGACCGGCGGCCTGTTCGACGCCCTGCTGCCAAGCTGGAATTTCGGCCAGCCGATACTGGGTTACCGCGGCCGCTTCGATCCGGAAAAGGCCTTCTGGCTGATGGAGAAGTACGGCATCCGCAACAGTTTCCTGTTTCCCACCGCGCTGAAGATGATGATGAAGGCGGTGCCGAAGCCGGCCGAGAAGTACGACCTCGCCCTGCGCTCGATCATGAGCGCCGGCGAGACCGTCGGCGAAGCCGTGTGCGGCTGGGCGCAGGAAGCGCTGGGCGTGACCGTGAACGAGATGTACGGCCAGACCGAGATCAACTACATCGTCGGCAACTGCGCCGCGGTGACGCCGCCCAAGTTCGGCGCCATGGGGCGCGGCTACCCGGGCCACCGCCTCGGTGTGCTCGACGACGAAGGCAAGCCGGTGGCGCCCGGCGAAATGGGCGAGGTCTGCGTCCAGCGCAGCTGCAACGGCGAGATGGATCCCGTGTTCATGCTCGGCTACTGGAAGAATCCGGAAGCGACGCGGGAAAAGTTCTTCGGCGGCGGCATAGCCGACCCGCAGGCCTGGGGCCGCACCGGCGACCTGGCGAAAATGGACGAGGACGGCGTGCTCTGGTATCAGGGACGCAGCGACGACATGTTCAAGAGCGCCGGCTATCGCATCGGTCCGGGGGAAATCGAAAACTGCCTGGTCAAGCATGCGGCGGTGCTGAACGCCGCGGTGGTCGGCGAGCCGGACGCCACGCGCGGCACCGTGGTCAAGGCCTTCATCGTGCTGCAGCCCGGCCAGGCGCCCTCGGCGGCGCTCGAAGCTTCCTTGCAGGACCATGTGCGAAAATTCCTCGCACCCTATGAATACCCCAAGATCATCGAGTTCATCGACGCCCTGCCGATGACCACCACCGGCAAGGTACAGCGCCGCCTGTTGAGGCAGCGACGCGCAAGCTGAAACCGAAAGCGAGACCATGACCGATTCCGACAGCGGCGAGGAACGCCGCAGCAACCTTCACCTGCGCAAGGTCTTCGTCGATGCCTACGACGTGCTCAAGCCCTTCTTCGACCCGGCCAACGACTGGGGCGGACAGACGCATGAGCACCTGGCCTACCGCGCCCTGCACGAGCAGTTTCCTGGATTGACGGCGCAGGAGGTGTTCACGCTGGTGGCGGCGGCCAAGCGCGTGTTCCACGACTCGGGCGTTCCGGCGGCGCCCTAGCCGGGGCCTGGCGGAGAGGCTACTTCAACCAGCGCCGGCGCCAAAAGACGAACGACAGCGTGGTCGCGACGGTCGCCATCAGGCCGATGGCGACGAGGAAGCCGCTCGGCCAGTCGAGCAGCGGCATCGACTTGAAGTTCATGCCGAAGACGCCCGAGATCAGCGTCGCCGGCATGAAAATGATGGCGACCACGGTCAGCGCGCGGACTTCCTGATTGACCCGATTGCTCGCCGCCGAGAGATAGACGTCGAGCAGGCCGGCGATCACGTCGCGGTTGGCTTCCAGCGATTCGATGGCATGTACCGTGTGGTCATAGACGTCGCGCAGGTAGGGACGTGTCTCGGGGCGGAAGAAGCGCTCGTCGGCACGGATCAGGCTGTTGATCA
>JALHNN010000347.1 GCA_022843505.1 Sulfuritalea sp. | reverse complement strand
GGCCGCCGAAGGCGAGACGGCACCGGCCGACCTGCAGGCCGGCGACCTCCAGGGGCTGCCGCCGGACGCGCAGGCGGCGGCGCAGTCGCTGGCCCAGGACTTCGACGGCCTGCCCCCGGAGATCCTCAAGCCGGCCGGGCCCGGCGCCTGGCAGCCGGAGGAGCGCGACGAAGGCGGATCGGTGGTTGCCGCGACCGACGGCACGCCCGATGCCGTCTATGACGAGTGGGACTACCGGCGCGCCGCCTGGCGCCGCGACTGGTGCCAGCTCTATGAAACCGAAGGTCCGGGCGGCGAGGACGAGTGGGTCGAGGGCGTGCGCCGCCGCCATGCCCACCTGATCCGCAGCATCCGCCGCCGCTTCGAGGTACTGCGCGGCGAGGACAAGGCCGAGCGGCGCCAGCTCGACGGCGAGGAGGTCGATCTCGACGCCCAGGTCGAGGCGCGCGCCGACCGCAAAAGCGGCGGCGAGCCCTCGCCGCGGCTGTTCATCCATCGCCGGCAGATAGAGCGTTCGCTGGCGGTGATGTTCATGGTGGACATGAGCGGCTCGACCAAAGGCTGGGTGAATGACGCGGAACGCGAGTCGCTGGTGCTGCTGTGCGAGGCGATCGAGGCGCTGGGCGACCGCTACGCGATCTACGGCTTTTCCGGCTGGACGCGCACGCGCTGCGACATCTACCGCATCAAGCGTTTCGCCGAACGCTACGATGCCGCGACGCGGCGGCGCATCGCCGGCATCGAGGCGCGCGACTACACGCGCATGGGCGTCGCCGTGCGCCACCTGGCGCACCTGCTGCACGGGGAGAATGCGCGCCACAAGCTGCTGGTGACGCTGTCCGACGGCCGGCCGGATGACCACGGCGACGAGTACCGCGGCCGCTACGGCATCGAGGACACGCGCCGCGCCCTGCTCGAGGCGCGCGAGAAGGGCATCCGCAGCTATTGCGTGACCATCGACCGCCACGGTGCCGACTACTTGCCCCAGCTCTATGGTCCGGCGCATTATTCGGTTATCGACGACGCGAAGAAGCTGCCGCAAAAGCTGGCGGAAATCTATCGCAAGCTGACGGCATGAGGACGAGGAGGTGGTGATGGGCGAGTTTTCCAATCGCGTGGCCCTGGTCACGGGCGCCACCAGCGGCATCGGCGAAGCCATCGCGCGGCGGCTGGCGGCGCTGGGCGCATCGGTGGTGATCAACTCGGCGCATTCCGCCGAGGCCGGCCGGCGCATCGCCGCCGAGCTGGGGGAGAACGCGCTCTACGTGCAGGCCGACATCGCCGACCGGGATGCGCCAGGGATTCTGCTCGATGCGACGCTGCAACGCTTCGGCCGGCTCGACATCCTGGTGAACAACGCCGGCTGGACCACGGTGGTGCCGCATGCCGACCTCGACGCGCTGACCGACGACATCTTCGACAAGACCTTCGCCGTCAATGTCACCGGCACCTGGCGCCTCTCCAAGGCCGCCATGCCGCACCTGGCGAAGAGCGAGGACGGCAACCTGCTCACCATTACCTCGATCGCCGGCGTGCGTCCGGTGGGCAGTTCGATCGCCTATTCGATGGCCAAGGCGGCGCTGAACCAGATGACGCGGCTGCTGGCCAAGTCCTGCGGGCCCGTGCGCGTCAACGCCGTGGCGCCGGGCCTGGTCGAGACACCGTGGACCGCGGACTGGGCCGCCCAGCACGAGGCCGTGAAGGCGCGCGCCCCGCTCGGGCGCTCGGCCACCACGGACGACTGCGTCGAAGCGGCGCTGGGCCTGCTGCGCACCCGCTATGCGACGGGCCATGTCTTTGTCGTCGATGGCGGCCTGACGCTGACGATGTAGGGCTGCTATGGAAAAGAAAATTGCCGTGCTGCCAGCGCCGACTCTTGACCCTGACTTGATGTGGACGCGCCGTCGCCTGTTGCTGGCGGCGCCCTTGCTCGTCCTGCTGCCGTCGGCACGCGCCGCCACGCCGCCGGCCGTGACGCCGGCGCAGATGCGCGGCCCCTTTTACCCCCTGCGGCCGGACACCGGCGCCGGCAACGACCTGGCCACGGTCGACGGCAAGGCGCGCGCCCGCGGCAAGCCGCTGGCCATCATCGGCCGCGTCACGGACAGCGCGGGCCGTCCCCAGGGCGGCGTGCTGGTCGAGATCTGGCAGACCAATGCCCACGGCCGCTACCACCATCCGCAGGACGACAGCCCGCAGCCGCTGGACCCGAATTTCCGCGGGTACGGCCGCGCCACCACGACCGCGGAAGGGGCCTACCGCTTTGCCACCATCGAACCTGCGGCCTATCCCGGCCGCACCCCGCACGTGCATTTCCGCCTCAGCCGCGGCGCGCGCGAGTTGCTGGTGACCCAGATGTACCTGCCCGATGCCGCCGCCGCCAATGCGCGCGACGGCCTGTTCATGTCCTTGCGCGACGCCGCGCGGCGCCGGCTGGTCGGCGTGCCCGAGCCGGGCGCCGCGGAGACGTTGCGCTTCGACATCGTGCTCGGGTGAGCGGGGTCTACCAGTACTTCTCGAAGGCCATCTGGCCCGGTACGCCGCGCCGGTTGGTGGCGTAGCCACGTGCGCCGAGATGCTCGCGCAGGCTGCGTGCCAGCTCCGGGTTGCCGCAGACCATCAGGCGCGAATCGGCGATGCTGAGCGCGCAGCCGGCCGCGGCTTCGAGGCGGCCGTCGGCCAGCAACAGCGGAATGCGATCGGCCAGCACGGTGGCGCCGGGTTCGCGGGTCACGACCGGCAGGTAACGCAGCCTGGCCTTGGCCTGGGGCCGCCAGGCCAGCGGCGGCATGGTTTCGATGTCGGCGCGCCAGGCCAGTTCGGCGGCATGGCGCACGCCATGGACCAGGATCAGCCGCTCGAAGTCGCGCCATACCGCTTGGTCGCGCAGGATGGACATGAAGGGGCCGAGGCCGGTACCGCTGGCCAGCATCCACAGGTCCTTGCCCGGCGCCAGCTGATTGACGGTGAGGAAGCCGTAGGCTGCCTTGTCCACGCCGATGCCGTCGCCGACCTTCAGTTCGCCCAGGCGTTGCGAGAATTCGCCGCCGGGTACGCGCACCGCGATGAACTCGAGGACGTCCTCGTCGGGGCCGGAGGTCAGCGAGTAGGGGCGCCAGACCCGCTCCTCGCCGCTGCCAAGGCCAAGCCGCGTGTAGTGCCCGGGCGTGAAGCGGAAGGCGGCCGGGCGGGTGCAGCGGAAGGAAAGCAGGGTCGGCGTCCAGTGGCGGATCGCCAGCACGGATTCCTCGGTGGCCTTGACGGCGGGCCGGGCGGGGGCGGGGGTATCCATCAGCCTGCCGCCGGCGCGTCGCGCCAGCCTCGCAGCACGCTGCCCAGCATCACCACGATGAAGACCAGCAGGGCGACGGCGTTGGCCATGCCGCCCTGGCGGGTGAGCGCAAAGCTGTCGAGGAAGCTTCCGGCCACGCGCCACGCCAGCGAGGCGTGCAGCAGCGCCAGCGGCAGGTAGACGAGCGGATGCCAGGGAATCCTTGCCCGCAGGACGGCGGGAAAGATGATCGGGGCATGGCCGAAGATCATCGAGAACACGAAGCCCAGCGCCACCGCGTGCAGCGTCGCGTCGCGCCACGGGTGGCCGGGCAGGAAGCCGCCCATGAGGCCGAGCACGCCGGCGATGCCCAGCCAGGCATAGCCGGCCAGCAGGCAGTGGGCGATGAAGCCGGTGAGCCCCGGCCGCCTCATGTTGCGCTGGGCGATGTCGTAGCGCAGCAGCCAGGCCGCCAGCGCCAGCAGGCCGGCTGAGAACAGCGCCAGCCCGGCTTCTTCATCGCGCAGGCTGGCGGCGGCGCCGGCCAGCAGCAGGCCGACGATGAGCAGGAACATGCGCTGCGAATCTCGCGGGATGGGCAGGAAGCGAT
>JALHNN010000346.1 GCA_022843505.1 Sulfuritalea sp. | reverse complement strand
CCGCAAGACCGGCTACCGCACGCGCAACATCCTCTGCGTGCCGATCCGCAACAAGAAGCGCGAGGTGATCGGCGTCACCCAGGTGCTGAACAAGCTCTCGGGCGACTTCGACGCCGAGGACCAGCGCCTGCTCGATGGCCTCTCGCTGCAGGCCTCGGCCGCGCTGGAAAACGCCCGCCTGTTCGAGAAGGTGGAGCGCCAGCAGCGCGAGGAAGCGATGCTGCTCGAAGTCAGCATCTCCATCGTCTCGGAAATCCACCTCGATCCGCTTCTGGAAAAGATCATGGCGGCGGCCACCACCCTGCTCGACGCGGATCGGGGAACGCTGTTCCTCTACGACCCGACCGCCGAGGAGCTGTACTCGCGCGTCGCCGGCGGCATCACCGCCGAAGGCATCCGCTTCCCCGCCAATGCCGGCCTCGCCGGAGAGTGTTTCAGCAACGGCAAGGTCATCAACCTGGCCGACGCCTATGCCGATGCGCGCTTCAACCCGGAGGTCGATCGCCATACCGGCTATCGCACCCACAGCATGCTGTGCATGCCCATCGTCGCCCGCGGCGAACGCAAGATCGGCGTCATGCAAATACTCAACCGCCGCGGCGGCCCGTTCGGCGCCGCCGAGGAACGCCGCCTGCGCGCCTTCTGCGCCCAAGCCGCGGTGGCCATCGAGAACGCCCAGCTGTTCGAGGAGGTGCGCGCCGAGCGCAACTACAACGAAGCCATCCTGCATTCCATGAACAACGCCGTGCTGACGCTGGATGCGAGCGGCGTGGTGCGCAAGGTCAATGGCTCGGCGGCGCGCATCCTGCGCCGCGGCGCCGAGGAGCTGGTCGGCCGCGAACTCGACGAGCTTTTCCCCGGCCGCAACCGCTGGGTGGTCAGCAGCCTGGATAAGGTCCGCGGTTCGGGCAGGACCGACATCACCATCGATACCGACCTGTTCATCGAGGGCAGCGAAACGGTCTCGGTGAACCTGGTCACCGTGCCGCTCACCAGCATGCGCGACGAAGCCATCGGCTACATGCTGATGATGGAAGACATCACGCGCGAGAAGCGCCTGCGCAACACCATGTCGCGCTACATGAGCAAGACCGTGGTGGACAAGCTCATGGAAAGCGGCGAGACCGAGCTCGGCGGCATCGGCCGCGACGTCAGCGTGCTGTTCTCCGACATCCGCGGCTTCACCTCCATTTCCGAGCGCCTCGGCGCCAAGGAAACCGTGGCCCTGCTGAACGAATACTTCACCGACATGGTGGACATCGTCTTCGCCCACAACGGCGTGCTCGACAAGTACATCGGCGACATGATCATGGCGGTGTTCGGCTCGGTGCTGCAAAGCGACGAGGACGCCAGCAACGCCGTGATCGTCGGCAACAAGATGATGACCGGGCTGCACGCGCTCAACCGGCGGCGCATGGCGCGCGGCGCCGAATCCATCCGCATCGGCGTCGGCATCAGCACCGGCCATGTCGTCGCCGGCAACATCGGCTCGATGAAGCGCATGGAATACACGGTGATCGGCGACCGCGTCAACCTGGCGGAACGGCTGGAAGGCGCCAACAAGTTCTACGGCACCTCGATCCTGATCTGCGACGCCACCTGGGCCGCCGTCAAGCACCATGCGGCGACGCGCGAAATCGACCTGATCCGGGTGCGCGGACGCAGCACGCCGGTGGCGATCCACGAAGCGCTCGGCCACCATTCCGAAGACAGCTTCCCGCATCGCCAGGAAGTGCTCGAAGCCTTTTCCTCCGGCCTGCAGTATTACCGGCGCCGCGACTGGTTCGGCGCCGAGCGTTACTTCGGCGAAGCGCTGGCAGGACACCCCAACGACGGCCCGACGAAGATCTATATCGAGCGCTGCCAGTTCTATCGCAAGCATCCGCCGCCCGACGACTGGGACGGCGTCTGGGAAATGAAGACCAAGTAAGCCCGCCAGCCCCGCCCAGCCGAACCGGAGCGCAACCATGCAACTCTCCTCGCTGCTCGCCCATCACGCCCGCTACCGGCCGCAGGCGACGGCCGTGGTCTTCGAGGACCAGCGCTTGAGCTACCGCGAGTTCAGCGCCCGCGTCGACCGCGTCGCCCACGCCCTGCTCGGCCTCGGCATCCGCAAGGGCGAGCGCCTCGCCACCCTGCTGCCCAACTGCCTGGAACTGCTGGAACTCTACTGGGCCTGCGCCCGCTGCGGCGCCGTCATCGTCCCGCTCTCGCCGCTGCTCACCGGCAGCGGCCTGGCCAGCCTGATCAAGGACGCGGGCGCCGTCGGCCTCGTCACCCGAACCAGCCTGCTGCCGGTGGTCGACGCCGTGATCGGCGAACTGCCGACGCTGACTGCCGCACGCGTGCTGCTGACCGACACCGAGTCGCCTCCCTGGGGCAGCTATGCGGCGCGGGTCGCCGCCGCGCCCGACGGCCCGCCGCCGGATGCCGGCGTCGCCCCCGACGACCTCTTCAACATCATGTACACCTCGGGCACCACCGGCCTGCCCAAGGGCATCATGCACAGCCACCGCATCCGCGCCAACTACGCGCTGCTGCTGGGTCCGGCCTGGCGCATGACGCCGGAATCGGTGGTGCTGCACACCGGCGCCATCGTCTTCAACGGCGCCTTCGTCACGCTGATGCCGGCCTTCCACCTCGGCGCCACCTACATCCTGCAGCGCCAGTTCGACGCCGCCAGCATGATCGAGAGCATCGCCCGCGAAAAGGTGACCCACATCATGGTGGTGCCGGCGCAGATCATCGCCCTGCTCGACTCGCCGGCCTTCGACCCCGCGAAACTCCACTCCCTGCAGATGATCCTGTCGCTCGGCGCGCCGCTGGCCCAGGCGCGCAAGGACCAGTTGAACACCCTGCTGCCCGGCCGCTTCCACGAACTCTACGGCCTCACCGAGGGCTTCCTCACCATCCTCGACAAGACCGAGGCGGCGCGCAAGTCCGGCTCGGTCGGCTGCCCGCCGGTGTTCAGCGACGTGCGCATCGTCGACGACGCCGGCCGCGACCTGCCGCCGGGCGAAGCCGGCGAGATCGTCGGCCGCGGCCCCTTCGTCATGCAGGGCTACTGGGGCAAGCCCGAACTCACGGCGCAGACCGTCCGCGAAGGCTGGATCTTCAGCGGCGACATCGGCTACCTCGACGCGGAGGGCTATCTCTACCTCGTCGATCGCAAGAAGGACATGATCGACTCCGGCGGCGTCAAGGTCTATCCGCGCGATATCGAAGACATCGCCAGCCGCCACCCCGAAATCGCCGAAGTCGCGGTGTTCGGCGTGCCGCATGACACCTGGGGCGAAACGCCGCTCGCCGCCGTGGTGCTGAAGGTCGGCGCTGGTGCCACGGCGGATGAACTGCGCGACTGGATCAACGAACGCGTCGCCGCCCGCTACCAGCGCGTGCGCGAGGTCATCATCCTCGACGCCTTCCCGCGCAACGCCGCCGGCAAGACGCTCAAGCGGGAGCTGCGCGAACCGTATTGGGCGGGACGGGCTACGAAGATATGATACCCACGCGCCGCCCCATCGCCAGCACCGTGACCACCGCGAGGATCTGCAGCAGGGCGACGCCGGGCAGCACGCCGTCGCGGCCGCCGGCGTCGAGCAGCATGCCGAAGGCCAGCGGGCCCAGGGCCAGGCCGACGTCGAGCCCGGAATAGACAAAGCCATAGACGCGACCGAAGGCGGGCGACTCCTTGCCGCCGGCGATCGATTCGGTGGCGACGCGCCGCACCAGCAGGTCGCGCGAGGGGCCGGCGAGACCGACGCCGACGCCGATGCCGACCATCAGCGGAAGCACCGCCCAGGCCGGCGGCAGGCCGCTGGCGAGCGCGATGGCGAACACAGCGGCGCCGACCAGCGCGGCACCGACGGTGCGATCGTGGGCATGGACGC
>JALHNN010000345.1:1346-3890 GCA_022843505.1 Sulfuritalea sp. | reverse complement strand
CGTACTTGCGGGTGGTCGAATTGTCGGCCTGTTCGAAAAGCGAGAACAGGCGTTCGCGCGCCGCCGGGTCGATGCCGATGCCGCTGTCCTGGACTTCGTAGCGCAACAGGACGCCCTCCGGCGCGTCCTCCTGCAAGCGCACGCGCAGGGCGATCGAGCCCCGCTCGGTGAATTTCAGGGCGTTGCCGACGTAGTTCAGCAGCGCCTGCTGCAGGCGTGTCGGATCGCCGAGCAGCAGGGTCGGGGGCGGCCGCTCGGTGACGGCAAGCGCGAGCCCCGCCTCACGGGCGCGTTCGGCGAGCAGGGCAACGGCCCGATCGGCGATGGCCGCCGGGTCGAGCGTTGCCTCGTCGAGCTGCAGCTTGCCGGCCTCGATCTTGGATATGTCGAGGATGTCGTTGATCACCTCCAGCAGGTGCTCGCCGGCCGCCTGTATCTTGTCCAGCCGCGCGGCCTGGGCGGGGCTTACGCCGGCGCGCTGCAACAGGTGGGTCATGCCGAGGATGGCGTTCATCGGCGTGCGGATCTCGTGGCTCATGTTGGCGAGGAAGGCGCTCTTGGCGATGTTGGCCGCCTGCGCCGCCTTGGTGGTCTCGGCCAGTGCCGCGGTGCGCTGACGCACCAGTTCCTCGAGGTGGTCGCGGTGGCGTTCGAGTTCGGCCGCGACGCGTTTCTTCTCGGTGATGTCCTGGATCACGCCGAAGACGATACGCTCGGCGCTGTCGAACATCGCCTGCGAATGGATGTCGCGAATCTCGCCGTTGTCGGCGCGGCGGATGCGAAACTCGATGTCATAGGGCGTACCGCGTTCGATCAGCTCCTTGAGCGCCGCGTCGAGGCGGGGCCGTTCCTCGGGCAGCGGAATCGGCTTGACCGCGGCGTAATCGAGCTGCCTGTCGCCCAGTCCGTAAACCCGCGCCGCGCCTTCCGAGGCGATCATGGTGGCTTTGTCCAGGTGAAGCTCCCAGTTGCCCGAGCCGGCGGCCAGTTCGGCGCGGCGCAGGCGGGTCTCGCTGGCGCGCAGGGCCTGCAAGGCGAGCTCGCGCTCGGTGACGTCGGTGTAGGTGGTGACGAAGCCGCCGCCGGGCATGGGATTGCCCACGACTTCGATGATGCGTCCGTTGGGCCGGGTACGGGTGAAGCGGTGCGGTTTAAAGTCGCGGGCCATGGCCACCATTTCGCGCACCTTGGCTTCGACGTCGCAGGGGCCGTAATCGCCGCGTTCGGCGTTGTAGCGTGCGAAGGCTTCGAAGGAGGAGCCGCTGCGCGCCAATTCGCGCGGGATGTCGAGCACTTCACAGAACTTGTCGTTCATGGCCGTCATGTGCAGGTCCGCGTCCACCACGCTGATGCCCTGCGAAATGTTGTCCAGGGTTGCCTGCAGCACGCGCTCGCGGCGCTCGATCTCCTGCGCGGCGCGTTTCTTCTCGCTGACGTCGCGTCCCGTGCCGTGGTAGCCGAGGAAGCGGCCGGCCTCGTCGTAACGCGGCGCGCCGTGGATTTCAAGCCACGTCTCTCCGCCCGCGGGGTCGCGGCGGAGATAGACCAGTTCGAAGGGCTGGCGCGCTTCCAGCTGCCGGCGATGGTCCTGCCATTGTTCGGGCGTCAGTGCCTCGGGGCTGATTTCCCAGCGCGTGCGTCCGATCCAGGCATCAATCGGCGATGTCGTTGCGCCGGACTCGGCGCGGATTCCGCTTACGGATACGATTCGCGCGTCCTCGTCCTGCTCCCAGAACCAGTCCGAGGAAAGCTCGGCCATGGCGCGGAAGCGCCGCTCGCTGCGGCGCAGGTCTTGCGTCATGCTCAAGGCCAGCTGTTCCGCCTTGCCGCGCGAACGCGCCAGCGCCAGGTAAAGCGCGGCCAGCAGCACGCTGATCAGCGTGCCGCCGGCCGCCACGAGCGCCGGCGCCGAGCCGGGCGCCTCCCGCGGCCAGTCCGGGGCCGCCGTCAGGCGAATTTCCCACAGGCGGTCGCTGACAGGCAGGGTGGTTCCCTTGGTCTTGGCGCCGCCCGGTGCACCGCCGGGTCCGCAACCGGAGGCAATCGGGCGCTGAGGCAACGCCGCGCCGCCGGAATCGGTGGAACCCGCTGTCGAATCGCGCCCCAGGTCGGCGACGCTGACGCAAAATTCCCTGTTGTAACTGGCGGCAAACACATCGCTGAGGATCTTGGTCGCATCCAGCGAGACGCCTACTAGCCCGATGAAGGCGGCGCGCCGCTGTTCGACGGTTTGGGTCGGCATGCCACGGCGATATACCGGCGCGCGCAGCACCAGACCGCGTTCGCCCTGCTTTGCCTGGATCAACTGGAACGGCGCGGTGATGCTCAGGCTGCCGCTGTCGCGTGCGGCAAGGAAGGATTCGCGATTGACCGGCTGGCTCAGTGCGTCGAGGCCGAAGGCCCGGCGGTTGGCGTCGAAGGGTTCAATGTAGTCGATGACGAAATGTTCCCTGTCACCGGTCGCCGGATGGATTTCGAAGTCAGGGTAGCCGCGGCCATTGGCGCTCTTGTCCTGGCGCACGCCGGCGACAAAGGCCTCGCGTT
>JALHNN010000345.1:0-1336 GCA_022843505.1 Sulfuritalea sp. | reverse complement strand
CCCAGCGCGTGAAATGAATCGCGCGCAGGCCGGGAGTCCACATCTGGTTGCGCAGGTTCGCGTAGTAGCCCTGGAACTCCTTGCGATCAACGTCCTGCGAGGCCAGGAACAGGCCCTGCATGCCCACCACCAGCCCGCGCAATTCGTCGATGCGGCGCTGCATGTCGCCTTGCAACTGAAGGAAGCTGGCGTCGAAGTTCCGCTGCTGTTCGGCCCGATGCAGGAGTTCGGCGTTTCGCCAATAGGAGAGACTGGCGGTGATGCCAAGCGCCAGCACCAGTCCGGCGATCGCGAATGGCCACCGCGTAGCGTGGCTGCCGCTTTCCTTCAGAGCGGTTGACGCTTCATCATTGATTGCGCCGGTGGATGAATCCACGCGCATGCCCCCTATTCTCATTGCCCCCCCTGCCGCGCTCATTATGCACCGCCCTTCGCCAGAGCGTGGCGGTACCGCCGGACTGGGAACGGAACGGTCGATTACAGCGTCGGCACCACCACGATCTTGCCCTTGACCTGGCGGTTGGCGATGCTGGCCACGGCCTCGGCCGCGCGCGCCAGCGGATAGCGCTCGCTGACCACGGGCTTGATCTTGCCGGCGGCGAACCATTCGTGGAGCTGATGCACGTTGGCCAGGTGCCCGGCCGGATCGTGCTTGACGGAATCGCCCCAATACACGCCGATCAGCGAGCGCTCCTTGAGCAGGGCCAGGTTGAGGGGGATCTTCGGGATCTCGCCGGCGGCGAAGCCGATGATCAAGAGGCGCCCGCGCCAGGCCAGGGCGCGCACCGCAGGCTCGGTGTAGGGGCCGCCGACCGGGTCGTAGACCACGTCGGCGCCCTTGCCCCCGGTGAGTTCGTTGATGCGGTCCTTGAGGTTTTCGCTGCTGTAATTCACCGTCTCGTCAGCGCCGACTTGGCGGCACAAGGCCAGCTTGTCGTCCGACGATGCGGCGGCGATCACCCGCGCGCCCATGGCCTTGCCGATCTCGATCGCGGAGATGCCGACGCCGCCTGCCGCGCCCAGCACCACCAGGGTTTCGCCCGGCTGGAGGTGGCCGCAGTCCTTGAGCCCGTGCAGCGAGGTGCAGTAGGTCAGCACCAACGCCGCGCCGGCATCGAAGTCCATGCCTGCCGGCAGCGGCATGGCGCGCGCCATGTCGGCGAGGCACTCCTCGGCAAAGCCGCCGGTGCTGGTCAGCGCGATGACGCGGTCGCCCGGCTGGTAGTGCTTTACCTCGGCGCCCACCGCCTTGACCACGCCGGCGATCTCGGCGCCGGGCGTGAAGGGCAGCGGCGGCTTGACCTGGTAGAGGCCCTGCACCATCAGCGCATCGGGA
>JALHNN010000344.1 GCA_022843505.1 Sulfuritalea sp. | reverse complement strand
GTGTCTGATTTTTCAAACCTTCGTCGTACCCGTCCATGCCGTTGTCTGTGCCAGCGCACGGGATCCTCGAAAGCTGAGAAGCACGCTTTTCCCACTGCGAAAACCCGATAATGGCGACCAATTCGTTTTGAACGCTGGGATGCCCGCATGGAAATCAAGGTCAATTTTCTCGACAGGCTTCGTCTTGAAGCCAGGTTCGATGACTTCACGGTGGTGGCCGATCAGCCCATCCGCTACAAGGGGGATGGCTCGGCGCCGGGGCCGTTCGATTACTTCCTGGCCTCTTCGGCCCTGTGTGCGGCTTACTTCGTCAAGCTGTACTGCGAAACCCGCAACATCCCCACCGACAACATCCGCCTGTCGCAGAACAATATTGTCGATCCGGAAAACCGCTACCAGCAGATTTTCAAGATCCAGGTCGAACTGCCGGCGGATATCTCCGCCAAGGACCGGCAGGGCATTTTGCGTTCCATCGACCGTTGCACGGTCAAGAAGGTGGTGCAAACCGGGCCCGAGTTCGTGATCGAGGAAGTCGACAACCTGGATGCCGATGCGCAGTCCTTGCTGATGCTGAATCCTGTGTCGGAAGCAGCCACCTATATTGCGGGCAAGGATCTGCCGCTGGAACAGACCATCGCCAATATGTCGGGGGTTCTGGCCGACCTGGGCATGAAGATCGAAATCGCATCGTGGCGCAATCTGGTGCCCCATGTGTGGTCGCTGCACATCCGCGACGCGCACTCGCCGATGTGTTTTACCAACGGCAAGGGAGCGACCAAGGAAGCGGCCCTGGCGTCAGCCCTGGGCGAATTCATCGAGCGCATGAACTGCAATCATTTCTACAACGACCAGTTCTGGGGCGAAGACATCGCCGATGCGGCCTTCGTGCACTACCCGGACGAGCGCTGGTTCAAGCCGGGTCGCAAGGATGCGCTGCCGGCCGGAATACTCGATGAATACTGCCTGCAGATATACAACCCCGATGGTGAGCTGCGTGGCTCGCATCTGGTCGACACCAACTCCGGCAACGCGAAGCGCGGCATTTGTGCGCTGCCCTATGTGCGCCAGTCGGACGGAGCGGTGGTGTATTTCCCGGCCAACCTGATCGACAACCTGTACCTCAGCAACGGCATGAGTGCCGGCAATACGCTGGCAGAAGCGCAGGTGCAATGCCTGTCGGAAATTTTCGAACGGGCGGTCAAACGCGAAATCCTGGAAGGCGAACTCGCCCTGCCGGATGTGCCGCCGGACGTGCTGGCGAAGTACCCCGGCATCCTGGCCGGCATCCAGGGCCTGGAAGCGCAGGGCTTTCCGGTGCTAGTGAAGGATGCATCGCTGGGCGGGAAGTTTCCCGTCATGTGCGTCACCTTGATGAACCCGCGTACCGGCGGCGTGTTTGCCTCCTTCGGCGCACACCCCAGCATGGAAGTGGCGCTCGAACGCAGTCTGACCGAGTTGCTGCAGGGACGCAGTTTTGAAGGACTGAACGACTTGCCGCGACCCACCTTTGAAAGCAATGCCGTCACCGAGCCGAACAACTTTGTCGAACACTTCATTGATTCCAGCGGCGTGGTGTCCTGGCGCTTCTTCAGCGCCAAGGCCGACTTCGATTTTGTCGAGTGGGATTTTTCCGGCCGGGGCGAGGACTCCAATGCCGACGAAGCCGCGACGCTGTTCGGCATCCTCGAAGGCCTGGGCAAGGAAGCCTACATGGCGGTACATGACCAACTCGGCGGTAGTTTCAACGCTGTGGCCTGCCGCATCCTGGTGCCGGGTTATTCCGAAATCTACCCCGTCGAGGATTTGATCTGGGACAACACCAACAAGGCGCTGGCGTTCCGTGCCGACATCCTGAACCTGCATCGGCTGACGGATGCCAAACTGAAAGCGCTGCTCAAGCGCCTGGAAGACAGCGGGCTGGATGATTACACCGACATCATCACGCTGATCGGCATAGAATTCGACGAGAACACGGCCTGGGGCCAGCTGACGATTCTGGAGTTGAAGCTGCTGATTCACCTCGCCTTGCAGCAGTTTGAGGAGGCGCACGAGCTGGTGGGAAGCTTCCTGCAGTACAACGAGAACACGGTCGAGCGCGGTTTGTTCTATCAGGCCTTGCACGCGGTGCTGGAGGTGCTGCTGGACGACGAGCTGGAACTGGACGATTACGTGGTCAATTTCCGCCGCATGTTCGGCAACCCGCGGATGGATGCGGTGCTGGGCTCGGTGGACGGCAGCGTGCGCTTCTTCGGCTTGACGCCAACCAGCATGAAACTGGATGGGCTCGACAGGCACCAGCGCCTGATCGACAGCTACAGGAAGCTGCACACGGCGCGGGCCAATGTGACGGCTTGATGCGGCCCTCAGCCCCCGCTCAAGGCCTGCACGATCAGCAGTTCATCGTTCGGGTCCAGTGCCTGCGCCAGATCGCGTGCCTGGTTGCCGGCGACAAAGAAGCGGATGTGCGGTCGGATGCGGTTCTGTTCGTCGATCATGCGGAAGCGGATGCCGGGATAGAGCCGGTCGAGGTCGTCCAGCACCGCGGCCAGGGTCGCGCCCCGCGCTTCGGTCCACATGCTCTCGGTATAGGAGCGCAGCGCGCTGGGGATCAGCACCCTCATCGGTCTTCTATTCGATTTCCGCGGCCTCGACGGCGTAGATCTCCGGCAGGTGGCGCGCGATGCAGTGCCAGGTCTGGCCTTCGTCGGCGCTGCCCCAGAGCTCGCCGCTGGTGGTGCCGAAGTAAAGGCCGACCGGGTTCTGCGCATCGGCCGTCATGGCCTGGCGCTTGACGGTCCACCAGGCCTCGGCCGGCGGCAGGCCGGCATCCAGCCGCTGCCAGGTCGCGCCGGCATCGTTGGTGACAAACACCGCCGGCTTGCCGCCCGGGCTGGTGCGCGGCCACACGGTACTGCCGTCCATGGGCAAGACCCAGGCGGTATCTGCATCGCGCGGATGCACCACCAGCGGGAAGCCGATGTCGCCGACCTCGGCAGGCATGCCAAGACCGATGCGCTGCCACGTGGTGGCAGGGCGGTCGAGGCGGTAGATGCCACAGTGGTTCTGCTGGTAGAGGCGGTCGGGCCGGCTCGGCGCCAGGCGCAGGCAGTGCGGATCGTGGAAGGTGGCGTCGCTGCGGTCGAAGCCTTCGACCACCTCGAGGCCGTCGATCAGCGGACGGAAGCTCTTGCCGCCGTCGGTCGATTCATGCACGCCGCCGCTCGACATGGCGATGTAGAGGTGGGCGGCGTCGCGCGGGTCGACGATGATCGAGTGCAGCTTGGGGCCGTCGGGCGTGCCGTCCTGCACGGTGCCCATCCACTTGCGGTAGAGCAGGTCGTCGTTGAGGCAGGAGAAGGGCGCCCAGGTGACACCGTCGTCCTCAGAGCGGAACAGGCCCTGCGGCGAGGTACCGGCGTACCAGACGCCGGGCTCGGCGGCATTGCCCGACGTCAGCCAGAACGTGTGGTCGACGGCGCGGCCCTGTTCGCCGGGCTTGGCGGCGGCAAAGGCCGGCGGCTTTTCAGCTTCCGTCCATGTGCGGCCGTGGTCGCTGGAGCGAAAAATCGTCGGCCCGAGGTGGCCGGTCTTGGCCGCGGCGAGGAGCGTGCGCCCGTCGCGCGGATCGAGTACCACATGGCTGATGATGTGGCCAAGGAAATGCGGGCCGTCACTGCGCCAGCTGCCGCGCGCCGCATCGCCGTGGTAGAGCCAGGCGCCCTTGCGCGTGGCCAGCAGCAGGACTACGTGGCGGGCGGTCGAATGCGCCGCCTTGGCCGGTGCTACAGCCACCTGTTCGGAAAATAGCGCCATGAGCTGCCTCCGTCGGGAAAGCGGGCCCCTATCGTACGCCTGAGCCGGGATTGCCGCAGCCTGCCAAGGGGACATCGGC
>JALHNN010000343.1:3376-3903 GCA_022843505.1 Sulfuritalea sp. | reverse complement strand
GCGCCCACCCCGCCTCCATGTTCTAACCCCTGTATTACCTTCGCGATCTTCGCGCCTTCGCGTGAGACCTAGGGTTTCTTCACGCAGCGAAAACCCGCATGGTTGCTGCCGGTGTCGGGGGCGCCCTTGCCGCGCGTGCCGACCATGTAGCGCGTGCAATACTGGTCCGTGCACAAAAACGAGCCGCCGCGCTGCACGCGCTTGGCCATGCCCGGCTCGGCGGGGTCGAAGCTTTCATTCTGGGCCGGGCCGGCCGGATTCCTGATGGTGGCGCCGTGGCCGGCCGCCGACCGGCGCGCATATTCATCCGGTCGATACCAGTCCTTGCACCATTCCCAGACGTTGCCGGCAACGTCGTGCAGGCCGTAGCCGTTGGCGGGGAAGGAGCCGACGGGCGCGGCGCCGGCAAAACCGTCGAGCCGCGTGTTCTCGTTGGGGAAATGACCCTCGAAGATGTTGGCCATCCATTTACCGCCGGGGTTGAGGTCGTTGCCCCAGGCATAGGCCTGGCCGCTGAGACCGCCGCG
>JALHNN010000343.1:0-3366 GCA_022843505.1 Sulfuritalea sp. | reverse complement strand
CCCACTGCGCCACGGTCGGCAGGTCCTTGCCCGCCCACGCGGCGTAGGCGGCGGCGTCCTCGGAGGCGATGTGAACGACCGGGAAATTATCACGACCCTCGAGGCTGCTCGCGGGGCCCTCGGGGTGGCGCCAGCTCGCGCCCGGCACCCAGGCCCACCAGCGGAGGGCATGGTTCAGCGGCACCGCCGAGGCCGGTGGCGTGAACACAATCGAACCCGGCGCGAGTTGATCCGCAGGGACACCGGGATAGTCGGAGGCTTTTAACGGCCGCTCGGCAACGGTGACATATTTCGTGGCGGCGACGAAGCGCGCGAACTCGGCGTTGGTCACCTCGGTGCGGTCCATCCAGAAACCGTCCACCTGCACGCGGTGGATGGGGCGGGCGTCGTCCATCGGCTCGTTGCCGCCGCAGATGTCGCCGCGCGGATCCTTCGAGCCCATGGAGAACTCGCCGCCGGGAATCCACGCCATCCCCGCCGGCGCGGCGGAAGGCGGCGGTCCGGCGAGCTCGACCGTCGGCTGAAAGTCGTCGGCAAAAACCGCGGGCGCAACCAAGGCGAGGAACAGGGCGATGTATGACGCGGTTTTCACAGAGAGACCTGAGACCTGAAACCTGAGACCTGAGACCTGAGGGGGAAAGTCTGCCGAAGCAAGGCAGGTTTTTAATTTCAGGTTTCAGGTTTGCACGGCCGTCCGGCCGTCGCACCTTCTTTTCCGTGAGCATCCCGACCCGCGAGAGCATCATCACCCAGTTTCGTTCGACCTATGGCAGCCCCCCTTCGGTCGTCGCCCGTGCGCCCGGCCGGGTGGAGTTCATCGGCAACCACACCGACTACAACGGCGGTGCCGTGCTGGGCGCGGCGATCGACCGTTATGTGTGGGTGGCCGCGGCCACCAATCCCTCCGGCCGGCTGCGGCTGTTCAGCGCGGGCGGCCAGTCGGTGCTGGAGCTGCCGGCCGACCCGGGCACGCGCATCACGGGCTCGGACTCCTGGGCCAACTACCCGCTTGGCGTCTGGCGCAGCCTCAAGGATTTCGGCCTGCGGCAGCCGGCGGGGTTCGATCTGTTCGTCGAGTCCAACCTGCCGGCGGGCGCCGGCCTGAGCAGCAGCGCGGCCCTCGAGCTGGCCACGGCGCTGGCGCTGCTTCACCTCGTGGACCAGGCCGACCTGCCGGCCGACCGGCTCGCGGCGTTGGGACGCCACGCCGAGAACAAATACGTCGGCGTGCCCTGCGGCATCCTCGACCAGGGCACGAGCGCCTTTGGCCGGGCCGGGCACCTCGTGCACATCGACTGCCGCGGCCCGTCGTTCTCCCGCGTGCCGTTCCCGGCGAACGCGCACCTCTGGATCTTCAACACCCGCGAGAAACACGCGCTGATCGACGGCCTCTACGCCACGCGGAACAAGGAATGCCTTGATGCCGCGAAGGCGCTGGGGGTGGCCTTTCTGGCCGATCTCACGCCGGCGCAACTGCCGCCGCTGGATAAGAAACTGCCGCCGGCACAGGCGAAGCGCGCAAAGCACATCATCGAGGAGCATGCCCGCGTGCACGACACGGCGGAGGCGCTGCAGCGCGGCGACCTCGCGATGGTCGGCCGGCTGCTGACGGCGTCGCACCGCAGCTCGCAGCATCTGTTTGAGAACAGCACGCCCGCGCTCGACCAGCTTGTGGACCTGCTGGAAAAACATCCCGCGGTGCTCGGCGCGCGGCTGACCGGCGGCGGTTTCGGCGGCGCCGTGATGGCGCTCACGAAGGACAGCTTCACGGAGAAGGACGCGGCTGGGATCGCCCGGGCCTACAGCGCCAAGCACGGCCGCGAGCCTGAGATGATCCATCTGCAGGCGGCGGACGGGGCGAAAATCGAAACCTGAGGAAACGCAAAGACGCGAAGGCGCGAAGATGGTGTGAGGACGGCTTAGCGTCTTGGCGACTTTGCGTTAATGGATCGGTAATCTCGCGTTGGTGATGGTCGTCAATTGAGTAACCCGATGATCACCGTGATCGGCAGAGTGCTTGGCTTCCTGTTTGCGGCGACAGCGCTCACCGCGGGACCTTGGGAGCCGCTGTTCAACGGCAAGGACCTCAGCGGCTGGAAACAGCTCAACGGCACGGCACCCTACACGGTGGCGGACGGGATGATCGTCAGCACGACGATCGCCGGCTCGCCCAACAGTTTCCTGGCGACGGAGAAGATCTACGGCGACTTCATCTTCGAGTGCGAGGTGAAGCAGGACGTCGGCCCGAGCAACAGCGGGGTCATCTTCCGCGGCCTGAGCACGCCCGGCTACATGCAGGGCCGGGTGCACGGCTACCAGCTGGAGCTCGAGTCCGGCGCCCGCGCCTGGGCCGGGGGCATCTACGACGAGGCCCGCCGCGGCTGGATGTATCCCGGCGACCTGAATCCCGGCGGGCAGAAAGCCTACCGCTACGGCGAGTGGAACCACATCCGCATCGAGGCGATCGGTCACTCGCTGCGGACCTGGATCAATGGCGTGCCCATCGCGCACCTCATCGACGCGCTGACGCCCGCCGGGTTCATTGCGCTGCAGGTCCACAGCATCAGCCGCGCGGACGCGGCCGGCCGGCGGATCTGCTGGCGCAACCTGCGCATCCAGACCACCGACCTGGTGCCGTCGCCTGCTGATGATATTTTCATCCGCAACCTCGTGCCCAACACGCTCACCGACGCCGAGCGCGCCGCGGGCTGGCGGATGTTGTGGGACGGCCAGACCAGCCGGGGCTGGCGCAGCGTGAAAGGCGCGGATTTTCCCGCGGCGGGGTGGAGCATGGCCGACGGCGCCCTGACGGTGTTCGGCGCGAAAGGTGAAGAAAAGGGCGGGGCTATCGTCACGACGGAGGAATTCGGCGCCTTCGAGCTGCAGCTGGAGTTCCAGGTCACGGAAGGCGCCAACAGCGGCATCAAGTATTTCGTCGCCCCGGATGGAAAGGGCGCGCCGGTTGGGCTGGAATTCCAGCTGATCGACGACGAGCGGCATCCCGACGCCAAGGCCGGGGTGGACGGCAACCGCACGACGGCCTCGCTCTATGATCTGATCCCGCGCGGCAGGCTGCCCGGCGGTGCGGCGATCAAACCCGAGGCCGGCAAGTGGCAGCATGCGCGCATTGTGGTGACGCCGACCGGCCACGTGGAGCACTGGCTCAACGGCATCAAGGTGGTGGAATTCGAGCGCGGCTCGCCCGATTTCGCCGCGCGCGTGGCGAAGAGCAAATACGCGAAGGCCCCGGCCTTCGGTCAGGGAGTCAAGGGGCCGATCCTGCTGCAGGACCACGGGGATGTGGTTAAATTCCGCAGCATCAAAGTTCGAAAACTGTAGGGGCGCGGCTTGACCACGCCCGGGCGC
>JALHNN010000342.1 GCA_022843505.1 Sulfuritalea sp. | reverse complement strand
CGTTTCTTTTCGACCCTGAGTCAATCAGGGATAATATCCCCCTGAGCAGGCGCGCAGCGCCTGCCACCGCCCGGCGAAACTGACTCCATGCGCGAATCATCCGCCCTTGCCCCCCCCGTCGCCGCCAAGGTAGAGGCCAGACGCATCGACGTTTTCGTCGATCGACAGTACGTCGGCGCCCTGACTTCTCCGCTCGGAACCTTGCTGCTGGCCTGGATCGGCGGTTTCGGTGCCGGGTGGGCACGCGCCGCGATCTGGCTCGGGATGATCAATGCGGTCGAAGCGCTGATCCTTCTGGTCGCCTACCGCCATCGACGCGCCCCCGACAGGCAACGGGTGATGCAGCGCACATCGCTGGAGATGAGGCTGGCATCGCTGGCGATCGGCATTGCCTGGGGTTCATCGGCATGGTTCTTTGGTCAGGCGGTCGATTTTTATTTCTACCTGTTCAATCTCACCATCCTGGTCGGTGTTGCAGGCGTGTGCCTGATGATCTTCTCGCCGGACCGCATCGCCGTGTTCATGTTCTATTCCGGGCTGTTGCTGCTTCCTGCGGTCCACGCCCTGCTCGGCCAGCAACACTTTCACTACGAAATCGCCTTGGGACTGGTGGTGGTATTCGTCCTGCTGACGCAATACGCCCAGCTCGCCGGCAAGCAGCTGATCAGCGAATTCGAGACCAACGCCAGGCTGGAAGCGAGCCTCACGCAACTGCGCGAAAGCGAGCGGCATCTCGCCGCGGTCTTCGCCACCACCCCGGTCGCACTCATGATTTCGACCCCGGACGATGGGCGGATCCTCGAAATCAACCAGGCGGGGCTTGAAATGACCGCCGCCGAGCGCGAGGCCATCGTCGGCAAGACCGTGGGCGAACTGCAGGTCTATGTCGACCCCGGGCAGCGCGCAAGCCTGGTCGCGGAACTGCAGCGCACCGGCCATCTTTCCGGCTTCGAAGGCGAGTTCCGCCGTCCCGACGGCGTCATCCTTACCTGCCTGATGGCCGCCCGCCTCAGCGAGCTGAACGGCAAGCCGGTAGTGTTTACCGCGCTGCAGGACATCACGGAAAAAAAGCGCATGGCCGACGAACTCGAAGCCCACCGTCACCACCTCGAAGATCTGGTGCAGCAGCGCACCCGCGAACTCCAGCAGGCGCGGATGCAGGCCGATGCGGCGAACGTGGCGAAAACCGCCTTCCTCGCCAACATGAGCCACGAGATCCGCACGCCGATGAATGCCATCACCGGCATGGTGCACCTGATCAAGCGCGGCGGGGTCGGGCCGAAGCAGGCCGAGCAACTCGACAAGATCGAAACCGCCAGCCGGCATCTGCTGGAGATCATCAGCGCCATCCTCGACCTCTCCAAGATCGAGGCCGGCAAGTTCTCCATCGACGAGGCGCAAGTCGATGTCGCCGCGATTCCCTCCAACGTCGTTGCCATCCTTGCGGAAAAGGCGCGCGCCAGGAACGTGGCACTGCACATCGAGCAGTGCCCTCTGCCCGCCGGGCTGCTGGGCGACAAGGCGCGCCTGCAGCAGGCCTTGCTGAATTACGCGGTCAACGCCCTCAAGTTCACCGAGGCGGGAAGCGTCACGCTGCGTGTCGGCGTGGTCGCCGAGACACCGGAGAACGTCGTGTTGCGCTTCGAGGTCGAAGACACGGGAATCGGCATCGACCCGGAGACCCTGTCCCGCCTGTTCAGCTCCTTCGAGCAGGGCGACAACTCGATGACGCGGCGCTTCGGCGGCACCGGCCTCGGCCTGGTCATCACCCGCCATCTCGCCGAACTCATGGGCGGAGATGCCGGGGCGGAAAGCACGCCGGGGGTCGGCAGCCGCTTCTGGTTCACGGCGCGACTGAAGAAGGCGGCGGCCGGGGCCGGAGCGTCCGCACCGGGGGCCGATGCGGCGAACGCCGAAACCATCCTGCGCCAGCGCCACCCGGGGCGACGGGTCCTGGTGGTCGATGACGACGAGGTCAATCGCAGCGTGGCCGAAATGCTGCTGGAAAGCGTGGGCCTGCGGGTGGACACGGCCGAAGACGGACAAGTCGCCGTCGGCATGGTCGGGCGTACGGGTTACGACCTGATACTGATGGACATGCAGATGCCTGTCCTCGATGGGCTGGCGGCGACGCGGGAGATCCGTCGCCTGCCCGGGATGCAGGCAACGCCGATCATTGCCATCACGGCCAATGCCTTTGTCGAAGACAGGAAGAGCTGCCTCGATGCCGGCATGAACGACTTCCTCAGCAAGCCCTTCGATCCCGAAAGGCTGTATGCCATGTCCGTGAAGTGGATGCCGGCGATGGACACGGTCGAGTAGCCAAAAGGACCCATACCAGGTACCAGCGTGCTGCGCCCGGCCCTTGGGACAGCTGGCTCCCAAGCGCTCTCGCATTTTGATAGGCTTGCATCCACAAGCAATCAACGGGGGACGCCGCCATGAGATCTCTGCTATTTGCGATAGCTGTCGCCTGGGGCACGCTGGCGAATGCGCAATCCGAGGTATTGATTGAGTCCGCAACCGGACGCAACGATCCGGCAAGCAATTCGCCGGCGGTGATGCGGGCGATCCTGCTGAAGCCGGCGGGCCCCGGAGACAGCGCGGTGCTCTTCTTTCGTGGCGTGCCCGGCTACGCCAAGATCCAGTCGCTGGCCGACAAGCGGCGCAACATGATCCAGTTCGCCCGGGCCCTGGAAAGCGCACTGCTGCCGGAAGGCATCGCCCTGGCGATCATGGACTGCCCGACCGACCAGTGGGGAGAGTACGGCGTCGGTGCCACCGGCTACATGGCGACCAACTGCCTCGACGACTATCGCGCTTCGAAGACCCATGCCGATGACGTGCGGGGCATCATCGCCCGACTGAGCAAGGAGCACGGCTACTCGAAGATATTCCTCCTGGGCCACAGCATGGGCACCCTGAGTTCGCGCTGGCTGGCGACGCATCTGGGCAACGAAATCGCCGGCAGCATCCATTCCGCCGCCGTGAACATAGCGAACGTGAAAGGGCATTACGGCTCGGCGCGGAATATCCCCTACGACGCGATGCGGGCGCCGGTGCTGCATGTCCACAATGAAGGCGACGCCTGTCGCGGCACGCCCTACCACCTCGTCAAGGGCTATGCCGGAACCAATCTGCTCACCGTGCGCGGCGGCACGCCCGAGGGCAATCCCTGCGGCGCCGGTCATCTGCATTCCTATCAGGACATCGAGGAAATCGTGGCCAGGGCAATCGTGACCTGGATCAAGACGGGAAAAACCGAGAGTACCGTCGGCGGTTGATAGCCAACGCCGCAGCCGGAACAGCTAGTCCCAGCTCGCCGCCGCCGCGTCGTCGCTCTCGCGGGCATCGACCCAGCGCCCGCCGGCCGGGGTTTCCTCCTTCTTCCAGAAGGGGGCGCGGGTCTTCAGGTAGTCCATGATGAACTCGCAGGCGGCAAAGGCGTCGCCGCGATGCGACGAAGCCACGGCGACGAAGACGATGCGATCGCCCGGCAGCAGCCGCCCGACGCGATGGATCACGCGGACACCGAGCAGTTCCCAGCGCGCCTCGGCCTGGACGACGATTTCCTGCAGCGCCTTTTCGGTCATGCCGGGATAGTGTTCGAGGGTCATGGCCTGTACCGACGCCGTGCCATCAGCGCCGTCCGCAGGGGATACCGCCCCCGGCTGCGCCGGAGGCATAACTCTTGCCGCCTTGTCGGCGCGCACCAGGCCGACGAAGCTCGCCACGGCGCCGACGTCGTCGCGCCCGGCCGACAACGCGGCGATCTCGGCGCCGGCATCGAAGTCGGCTTCCTGCACGGATACCGACATCTCAGCCCCCGGTCACCGGCGGAAAGAACGCGACCTCATCACCGGCCTTCACCGCCGCATCGAGGCCGACCATCTGCTGGTTCACGGC
>JALHNN010000341.1 GCA_022843505.1 Sulfuritalea sp. | reverse complement strand
TGATCCTCGATGTCTTCATCATCGCCGCCGGCTTCATGCTGCGCATCCTCGCCGGCACGCTGGGGCTGGGCATTCCGCCCTCGCAATGGCTGCTGTTGTGCGGCCTGATGCTGACCCTGTTCCTCGGTTTCGCCAAGCGCCGCGCCGAGCTCGACGCGCTCGGCGAGGACGGCGCCGGACACCGTCGCGTGCTCGAGCACTACACGGCGCCGATGCTCGACCAGTTCATCGGCATCGCCGCCGCCGGCACGGTGATTTCCTATGCGCTCTACACCGTCAGCGCGGAAACCGTCGCCCTGCACGGCACGCGCGCGCTGATCGCCACGGTGCCCTTCGTGCTCTATGGCATGCTGCGTTACCTGTGGAAGCTGCATGCCCGCGGTGGCGGCGGCGACCCGGCGCAGGAACTGCTGCGCGACCCCCATTTGCTGGCGGCGACGGCGGGCTGGCTGCTGCTGGTGCTTATGCTGCTGGGCGGGCTTAAGCTACAATGACGCAACCATGAACGCGATCGAAAAGGTCCCCAACATCAAGATCCTCGGCGATGCAGTCCCCTTTGTAGAGCGCATCCGCGAAATCATCGAGGTGATTTCGCTGTTCGAGGATTTCGAGCCGCAGGAGATCGAAGCCCTGGCGCGGTACATGCGCGCCTATCGCGCACCGCTGGGCGCGGAGGTGATCCGCGAGGGCGAAGACGGCGACTTCATGCTGCTGGTCCTCGAAGGCAGCGTCGAGATCGTCAAGAAGGATGTCCGCGGCCAGCCGCAGATCATGGGTACCGCCGGGCCGGGCAAGACCCTGGGCGAAATGTCCCTGATCGACGGCGAGCCGCGCTTCGCCAGTTGTGTCGCCCTGGAGCCGGTGACCTTCGCCGTGCTCGACCGCGAAAGCCTGTCGCGCATCCTCACCGAGGAGCCGCGCGTCGGCGTCAAGCTGATGATGGAACTGCTGATGCTGTTGAACCAGCGCCTGCGCAGCGTCAGCGCCCAGCTCATGGAGTGCATGGAAGCGCGCCGCTCGCGCATCCGCTAGGTCCCGACTGTGGCTTCGATAGGCCGTGTCGGAACATGAAGGGCCTCGGTCCTAGTGGGTGCAAGGCAGGAAAATAGACCCGCCCCTCCCATCCTCCCCTCACGGGGAGGCTACTAACCGGCTCGCTACGCTCGAAGTTGGGATGTGCGCTGATTAGCGCATCTCGGGTTCGGTCCCGCCAGTCACCGGGCGCAGCACGAAAACCTCAGGGTCGTCGCCGTGCTCCAGCAGCAGCGAGCGCACGCGCGCCTGCCAGCCGTCGCGAAACTCCGCCGCCTCGGCCGGCGTGGCGCTGCCGTCCAGGCATTTCTGCATCAATTGCGGGGTCCGGGACGCGAAGGGCACGCGCTGCAGGTCGGCGCGCACCTCGACCGCGGCACCCGTATCCAGCCGCGTGAAGCGCATTTCTTCGGCGATGTCGGCGAGGAAATACATCAGCTTGCGCCGGTCGAAGCGGCCGCCGATGCCCTTGAAGCCGGTGTCGTGGGTGGCGCCGGTGAGCAGCGTCACGACGCCGGCGATCACGCCGGTGACGCCCGACAGCCGGTCGGCGCGGAAATCGACGCGGATGGCGCCGCGCTGCGGCAGATCGTCGGGATGCAGGAATGCCAGGGCGCGGCGCGTCATGGCATAAGCCGCGGCCACCGTCGGACAGGAATGCCCGGCCAGGCGCACCGCGTCGGCATAGCGGTACTCGATCAGCCCGCCTTCGGCGGCACCGAGGAATTCGGCCAGGGGATCGCGCAGCACGATCCCCGGAACGGCATCGAAGAAGGCCGGGAAGCCCACTACTGCTTCTTGACGAAGTCGATGACGATGTTGCCCGGCTCGCGTTGCTTGTAGCCGATTTCGACCGCGGGGCCATAGCGCTGCGAAAGCTGTTCGAGCAGCGGCAGCGGGTCGTGGTCATTGACGAAGCGCATGGTCTCGCCGGCGCGCAAGGCGTCGAGGGCGCCGAAGATCGCGGCGTGCCGGAAGCGCTTGGCAATGCCGCGCGCGTCGAAGGGATAGATGGAATCGGGAGAGAGATGGACGTGCATGGCAATTTACCGGGAGGAGAGGGAGGTGCCGACTATGCGCCTTCCCCGGTCTCCGAAAATTGATGCAAATCAGTTTAAAAACATTAACTTAAAACCTTACTATAGAAGTTGGTTTTCGCTCCTGCACGGCACGTAAGCGGTGTCGGTCGCCGTACCTCCACGGCCGACTCTGCGTCGGGTTCCGTTGGGGCGAGGCTTGCCAGGATTGTCGTGTTCCTGCATTTTGGCTGAGTAGAATGGAAACAGCGGATTGGTGCGCCGCCGGGCCGCGTCTGTCGTTCCGTTGGCCATTCGCGATCGCTTTCGACACCATTTCTTGGCCACCTACCGGTGCGTGGTTGATGGGAATCATGGGCACGTTTGCTGTCATATCAGATGTTCATGGGAACCTCGAGGCCTTGCAGGCTGTCCTCGCCAGAATCGATGAACTGAATATCGCGGCGATTTACTCTCTGGGCGATGTGGTTGGTTACGGTCCCGATCCGGAGGCCTGCGTGCTGCTTACCGAGAGTCGCTGCTGCCTGCGCCTGATGGGCAATCATGAGCACGCCCTGCTTCATCCCGATCAAGGAATGACCTTCAATGCCAGCGCCCGGGAAGCACTCGACTGGACGCGACAACGCCTTCGGCAGGCGGGCCTCCTCGGTCGTCTGGGCGAAGTGGAGCCCTGCCATCAGAATCGGGATATCCTTTTTGCCCACGGCGCGGTGCGCAATACCCTCAACGAATATCTTCGGGAATCCGATCGCAGCGGTCACTCGACCTTCGACGAACTCGTCGAATCCCTGGAGAACGACTTCATCAACTTCCGCATCTGCTTTGTTGGCCATAACCACAAGCCTTTCTTGGCGACAACCGAAGGCTTCCTTCATCCGCACCCGGCCATGAATGAATTCCATGTCGCCGAGGAGGAGCGACTCTATGTCAGTGTTGGGTCGGTCGGCCAGCCGCGGGATGGCGATCCCCGCGCATGTTTCGTCACTTTCGACGGCTCGCAGGTGAACTTCCATCGAGTTGCGTATCCGGTCGCGACAACTGCCGCGAAGATTCGCTCCCGCGCCCTGCCAGAGAGGCTTGCCGACCGTCTCGCCGTCGGCCTTTAGCATGCATGAGGCAGCGCACCTGAAGGAGTTCATCCGCGGCGCATCCCGGCTGCCGGTGCTGCCGAAAGTCACGATCCGGCTGCTGCATGCCCTGGATTCACCCAACGTGTCCGCGAACGAGATCGCCGAAATCGTCGAGGCGGAGCAGACCTTGACCGCGCGACTGCTAAAACTCGCCAATTCGTCCTTCTACGGCCAGCGCGGCCGGATATCGCACTTACGCGGCGCGGCGACCGTTCTCGGGTCGAAAACCATACGCAGCTTCGCCCTTGCGGTGTGGACGCATACCCTGCAAACGCAGGCCAGGAACGCCGACGAATTGCGGCTGTTGGCGCCATTGCTGGCCCACGGCCTCGCTACCGCCGTAGCTGCCCGGATGCTGGCCGAGCGGGTCGATCCGGGGCAGGGCGAAGATGCCTTCATGGCGGGGTTGCTGCACGACATCGGTCGCGTCGCGCTGGTCGCGCAACTGGGCGGGGATTACCAGGCGGCAATCGTCGAGCCCGCGCGACGCGACGGTGTGGCCCTGCATGACAAGGAGGCGCAGGTCCTCGGCTTCGACCACCGCGTTCTCGGTTCGGCGCTCATGGCCACATGGGAGCTTCCGCCATTCCTGCTCCATGTCGTTGAAAGGCACCACGATAGCGAGATCGTCGCCGGGGACCATTTTCACGTCGCGGCCGTGGCCTTGGCCGATAGCCTGTCGACCCGCCTCGGCTTCAACATCGCTCTCGACGCACCGCGCCC
>JALHNN010000340.1 GCA_022843505.1 Sulfuritalea sp. | reverse complement strand
TCGGCGATGCGATCATGGCGCTGTTTCCGGAGCAGACCGACGATGCGGTGCGCAGCGCCCTGGCCATGCTTGAGCGCCTGGACAATTACAACAGGGGGCGGACGCGTGCCGGTTACCTGCCGATCAAGGTTGGCATCGGCATCAATACCGGAATCGTGATGCTGGGTACCGTCGGCGGCAGCGGCCGCATGGAGGGTACGGTGATCAGTGACGCGGTGAATCTGGCTTCGCGGCTGGAGGACATGTCGAAGACCTTCGGCGTGCCGCTGCTGATCAGCGAGCACACGCTGCACAGTCTGGAAGACCCCGGCCGCTACTGCATCCGTTTCCTTGCACGCAATCGGGTCAAGGGCAAACTGGAAGCGCAGTCGGTGTACGAAGTCTTCGACGGCGATCCACCCCCGATGCGCGCGGCCAAGCTGCGCACGCGCAAGCGCTTCGAGGAGGCGATGGCGTTTTATTTCGTTGCCGACATTTTTCGCGCCAGGACGCGACTGGTTCGTTGTCTCGATGAGAATCCGGATGACACGCCGGCGCGCCTGTACCTGGCCCGTTGCGACGACTACCTGCGCAACGGCTACGCGGAGGGAATCGAGGAAAACGAACTGACACAGACCTGGAGCGAGGATTACAGCTGCGGGGTGGCGGAGATCGACAGTCACGATCGCGGTTCGGGAGTCCCGAACCGGTGAAACCGAGCCGATCCTGGCGCGCATCGCCCGTGACGCCGAAAGCCAGTTTCAGACAGAGGAGGCGCTGATGGGGGAATCCCGCTACGTTTTCCTGACCGAGCACCGGCACCAGCACCGGCGCTTCCTGGACAATCTTTCGCGCCTGCGGGGGGAAATCGCTTCCGAAGCCGAGAATCCGGTGTATCTGGCCTTTCGCATCAAGTTGCTGCTGATGGATTGGACCATCAATCACAGCGTCAAGACCGACCGCCATTTCGGGCACCACGTCAGATCGCGCAGCGGGGGCTGAGACGTGCGGCGGCAGGCAGGAATTCTGGTGGGCGGTACTGGGATCGAACCAGTGGCTTCCACCGTGTGAAGGTGGCACTCTACCGCTGAGTTAACCGCCCGCGAAAGAGGCGCGAATTTAACCACAAAGGCCGGTCGGCGGTCAATCGCGGCCACGGCGCTGGAATAAAATCCGGGCTTACGTCCAGACGCCAAATGCCATGACCGTTCGCACACGCTTCGCCCCCAGTCCCACCGGCTTCCTGCATATCGGCGGTGCGCGCACGGCCCTGTTTGCCTGGGCCTACGCGCGCCGCCACGGCGGTCGCTTCATCCTGCGGATCGAGGATACCGATGTCGCGCGGTCGACGCCGGAAGCGGTGCAGGCGATACTCGACGGGATGGCCTGGCTGGGACTGGCACACGATGAAGGCCCGTTCTACCAGATGCAGCGCATGGATCGCTACAAGGCGGTCATCGCCGAGATGCTTGCCGCCGGTACCGCCTACCGCTGCTACATGTCGAAGGACGAACTCGACGCCTTGCGCGCCGAACAGGAGGCGCGCAAGGAGAAGCCGCGTTATGACGGCCGCTGGCGTCCGGAACCCGGCAAGGACTTGCCGGATCCTCCGGCGGGCGTGGCGCCGGTGGTTCGTTTTCGCAACCCGCGGGACGGCGTGGTCGCCTGGGATGACCAGGTCAAAGGACGCATCGAGTTCGCCAATGCCGAGCTTGATGACTTCATCATCGAGCGCGCCGACGGCACGCCGACCTACAATTTCTGCGTCGTCGTCGACGACAGGGACATGGAGATCAGCCATGTAATCCGCGGCGACGACCATGTCAACAACACGCCGCGCCAGATCAACCTGCTGCAGGCGCTGGGCGCCGTTGTGCCCCAGTATGCGCACCTGTCGATGATCCTCGGCGATGACGGACAGAAGCTCTCCAAGCGTCACGGCGCGGTGTCCGTGATGCAGTACGACGAGGAGGGTTACCTGCCGGAAGCGGTATTGAATTACCTCGCGCGCCTGGGTTGGTCGCATGGAGACGACGAGATCTTTACCATGGAACAGTTCGTGCACTGGTTCGATCTCGACCACATCACGGCCTCGGCGGCGCAGTTCAACACAGAAAAACTGAACTGGCTGAATGCTCACTACATGAAACTCGCCGACCCGCAACGCCTTGCCCGCGAGGCTGGCGAGCGTCTTGCGCGACAGGGCGTGAGCCTCGACGGAGGACCGGACGCGTCCCGCGTGGCGGCGCTCTATCGCGATCGCGTCGGCAACCTTAACGAACTTGCCGATGCCATGCATCCCTACTATTCGCTGCCCCAAGTCGCGGCCGATGTCGTCGCGCAGCACCTGACCGAGCCGGCGCGGCAGGGGCTTGCCGCCTTGCGTGAACGCCTCGCGGATTGCGCCTGGCAGGCTCAGGCCCTGGGGCAGGCAGTGAAAGAGACGGCCGCCGAGCGGGGGCTGAAGATGCCGCAACTGGCGATGCCCCTGCGCGTTGTCCTGCTCGGCTTGCCGCAGTCGCCATCGATCGATGCCGTGCTCGAGGTCCTCGGGCGGGAACGCGTGCTGGCGCGCCTGGAGGCCGCCCTGAAAGGGTAGGGGTTTGACGGGCATCGCGGCTACAGGAATCACCCGGACGGGAAGGGCCCGTGTCGTCGCCATGTCGCGCGCGGTCCTGGTCACGGCGGCCGCCACACTTCTGGGCGCCTGTGCCACCTCGCCCGAAGGACGCCCTCAACTGGTTGCGCCAACGCCCCTGCAAGGTCTCAGTGCGGTGTATTCGGAATTCGACATGCAACTGCAACTCGTCACGGCGGCCGACGCGGCAGGCTGCCAGGAAGCGGAATGCGTGGCGGACCGCACATTCGACCAGCGCATACTGGCGATCGGGGGACGTCTTGCCGATGCCGCGTTTCGCCAGCATGCCGAGCTGTATTTGCGTTTTCCGCGATTCGAGTTCGTGGTGGTCGAGAAGCGCGATCCGGGGGCGGCGTCGAGCGCGGCGGGAAGCGTGGTGCTGTTTCGCGGCACACGCCAGCTCGATCTCGACGATGCCGCGCTGGGCTTCGTCCTGGCGCGTGAAATGGGACACATCATTGCCGGGCACCACGACGAGAACGTGACTACCAGCATTCTGGTCGGCATCGCCGCCCAGATCCTGTTTCCCATCCTCAACCTGCCGGCCCTGATCGGTGGCGGTGCGGCAACCACGGCGGCAGCCACGTCGGCGGCCAGCGTGACCGCCAGCACGGTGACCACCACCGCGGTGGCGTCGGCGGCGTCATTTGCCGGATCGCGCGCCTTGCGTGCCACCTTTCGTCCGCAGCAGGTAATCGAGGCGGAAGGGATGGCGATGGAACTGCTGGCCGGGGCCGGCTGGGATGGCCGCGAGGTGGCGGAACAGCTTCAGGCCATCCCGCCCCCGCTACCCGACGGCCCCGGCTGGACCGAAGAGCTTCGCGAATCCGCACGTCGCATCGCCAGCCTGATGCAGGGGCCGCCGATGTTCGATCTGGTGAAGACGCCGGCTCAGATCGTGCCCAGATCCGTGGCAGACCTGCCACCGCCGCTGATCAGCGTACCGTTCTGAAGCCTGACGCGGTCGCCGCTGCGCCAGGCCGGCGGTGTGTCGCCGCTGAAGCTGCGCGTGCTGCCATCCTCGAAGCGCACCGTCACGTCATAGCGCCTGGCTTGCTTGGACGATTTCTCGATGTGGTTGCCGGCGTAGGCGCCGCCGACGGCGCCGAGCACGGTGGCGATGTCGCGCGTGGCACCGCGTCCGATCTGGTTGCCGATGATGCCGCCGACAATGCCGCCGGCAATCGCGCCGCCGCCGCTGCCCTTGGCTTCGACGGGGACCTCCTGTACGGACTCGACGACCCCGCACTCGCGGCAGATCGGCGGCAGCGGGGCCGCGACGGGAGTCGGCGCCCGGGATACGGCGAACGGAGTGCTTTCCTCGCGCGAAACGGGGGTGGCCTCG
>JALHNN010000339.1 GCA_022843505.1 Sulfuritalea sp. | reverse complement strand
CGCTCTACGCTTCCTCCCCACACTCAGTCACCCTCATGCGGTTGCGCTTCGCTTCGTTCGCTGTGATCAACTTACGGTGGGACTTACACCCACAAGAGTGCGCCCGTGCCGGGCGCACAAAAAAACGGCCGGCATCAAGCCGGCCGTTTCGCTTCAGCGCGGGGTTCAGCGCCCCGCGACTTCCCGTTCCATGGCCTCGAGGCCGATGTGGCGCACATCGCGCCCCTTGACCAGGTACACCACGTATTCCGAGATGTTCTTGGCGTGGTCGCCGATGCGCTCGATCGAGCGGGCGATGAACAGCAGGTCCAGCGAACTGGAGATGGTGCGCGGATCTTCCATCATGTAGGTGATCAGCTGGCGCATCGCGGCCTTGAACCCGGCATCGACGTCGCGATCCTGGCGCACCACTTCGGCCGAGGCGTTGAGGTCGAGGCGGGCAAAGGCGTCCAGCGCCTTGCGCAGCATCGCCACCGCGATCTCGGCCGGGTGCCGCAGATCGACATTTGGTACGGCGCGCGCTTCGCTGCGATGAACGTCGCGCGCCATCTTGGCGATCTTCTTCGCTTCGTCGCCGATGCGTTCGAGATCGGTGATGGTCTTGACCACGGTCATGATCATGCGCAGGTCGACCGCCGCCGGCTGGCGCCTGGCGATGACGTTGTTGCAGGCCTCGTCGAGCTCAACCTCGTGGCGATTGACCTCGCGATCCTTGGCGATCACCAGCTCGAGCAGGGCGATGTCGCCCGATTCCAGCCCCTCCATGGCGCGGATCAACTGCTGCTCGACCAGCCCGCCCATCGCCAGAACGCGCGTGCGCAGGCCCTCGAGATCGGCATCGAACTGCCGGCTGATATGTTCCTGGTTCATGCGGTCACCCACTGTGCAATGGCGGAACTATAGCGCCACCATGTGACGAAATTGTTTCAGCGCCGATTCAGCGCCGATTCAGCGCAAATGCGTCTGCACGCCGTCGGCGCCGGCAAGCAGGAGCACGTCCGCGCCGCGCCGGGCAAAGAGACCGTTGGTGACGACGCCGACGACCTGGTTGATGTGGTCCTCCAGGCCGATCGGATCGGTGATCGATAGGCCATGCACGTCCAGGATCAGATTGCCGTTGTCGGTGACGAAACCCTCACGCAGCTTCGGCGTGCCGCCGAGCTTCGCCAGTTCGCGGGCGACATGGGCGCGCGCCATCGGAATCACCTCCACCGGCAACGGAAACCGGCCCATCACCGCGACGCGCTTCGATGCGTCGCAGATGCAGACGAAGGTTTCGGCTACCGCGGCGACGATCTTTTCCCGCGTCAGCGCGCCGCCGCCGCCCTTGACCATGGCCATGCTGGCGTCGATTTCATCGGCGCCATCGACATAGATGCCGATTGCCGCCACGTCGTTGAGGTCGAGCACGGGTATGCCGTGGCCCTGCAGGCGCTTCGCCGTGGCCTCGGAACTGGCGACGGTGCCGCCGAGCCGGTCCTTGATCGCGGCGATCTCGTCGATGAAGAAATTCGCCGTGCTGCCGGTGCCGACGCCGAGGATGGCGCCGACCGGCAGCCGATCGGCGACATAGTCGCGCGCGGCGCGTGCGACGGCCTGTTTCAGTTCGTCCTGGGTCATCGATTCACTCCGTGGTTTTCCCGCAAGGGGATACCGCCCCCGCCTCCGGCGGGGACCTAAGGGAGCGAATCTTACCGGTTTACTTCTTGCGCATCGGCGGCAGGTCGGTGCAGGAGCCGTGGGCGACTTCCGCCGCCATGCCGATGGTTTCGCCCAGCGTCGGATGCGGATGGATGGTCTTGCCGATATCCACCGCATCGGCTCCCATCTCGATGGCCAGGGCGACTTCGCCGATCATGTCGCCGGCATTGGGGCCGACGATGCTGCCGCCGATCACGCGATGGCTTTCCTCGTCGAACACCAGCTTGGTGAAGCCGTAGTCGGCGCCGTTGGCGATCGCGCGCCCGGACGCGGCCCAGGGGAACTTGGCGACGCTGACCTTGCGCCCGGCCTTCTTCGCCTCGTCCTCGCCGACGCCGACCCAGGCCACTTCTGGGTGGGTGTAGGCGACGCCGGGAATCACCGTGGCATCGAAGTGCGCCTTCTGCCCGGCCGCGGCTTCGGCCGCGACGTGGGCCTCGTGCACCGCCTTGTGCGCCAGCATGGGGTTGCCGACGATGTCGCCGATGGCGAAGATGTTTGGCACATTGGTGCGCATCTGGCTGTCGACCGGGATGAAGCCGCGTTCATTGACGATGACGCCCGCCTTCTCGGCGTCGATCTTCTTGCCGTTGGGCGCGCGCCCGGCCGATTGCAGGATCATGTCGTAGCACTGCGCCTCGGCCGGTGCCTGTTCGCCCTCGAACTTGACCCAGAGGCCGTCCGCATTGGCATCGACGGCAACCGTCTTTGTCTTCAGCATCACCTTGTCGAAGCGCTTCGCGTTCTGCTTTTCCCAGACCTTGACGAGGTCGCGGTCCGGTCCCTGCATCAGGCCGTCGAGCATTTCGACCACGTCGACCTTCGACCCCAGCGTCGAATACACCGTGGCCATTTCGAGGCCGATGATGCCGCCGCCAATGACCAGCATCCGTTTCGGCACGAAGCGCAATTCCAGCGCACCGGTGGAATCGACGATGCGCGGGTCTTTCGGAATGAAGGGCAGGTGGAAGGCCGCAGATCCAGCGGCGATGATGCACTTCTGGAAGCGAATCACTTTCTTTTCGCCGGTCTTCTCCTGTGCGCTGCCGGTCGTGGCCTCGACCTCCAGGTGGTTGGCGTCGAGGAAGTGGCCATAGCCGCGGACGGTCTCCACCTTGCGCGCCTTGGCCATGCCGGCCAAGCCGCCGGTCAGCTTGCCGACCACTTTTTCCTTGTGCGCGCGCAGCTTGTCGATGTCGACCTTGGGCGCGGCGAAACTGACGCCGAGGTCGCTCGCGTGCTCGGCCTCTTCCATCACGGCGGCGACGTGCAGCAGCGCCTTGGAGGGGATGCAGCCGACGTTGAGGCAGACGCCGCCCAGTGTCGCGTAGCGTTCGACGATGACCGTCTTCATGCCGAGGTCGGCGGCGCGGAAGGCCGCGGAATAGCCACCGGGGCCGGCGCCGAGCACCAGCATTTCGCATTCGAGGTCGACCTTGCCGGCGAAGCTCGCCGGTGCGGGAAGGGGGAAGGGGGGAGGGGGAAGGGTAGCAGCAGCGGTCGGAGGGGGTGTGGGTTCCCCCTTCCCTCTTCCCCCTTCTCCCTTCTCCACGCCCGTCGCTTCAATTCGCGCTATTGCGGTTCCCTCAGATAGCTTGTCGCCCGGCTTAACGAGCAGGTCCCTGACAATGCCAGCGACCGGCGAGGGCACGTCCATCGTGGCCTTGTCCGACTCCAGGGTGATCAGCGAATCCTCGGCCTTGACCGCGTCGCCGACCTTGACCAGCACTTCGATGACAGGCACATCCTTGAAGTCGCCGATGTCCGGCACTTTCACTTCGACGATGTCACTCATTGGGTTTTCCTTCCAGTGTGAACTCATGGACCACGATGGGCGGTCCGGAGGCGGTGTCGAACTCGATGCCGGCGGCAACGCCGGCGCGGGCGATCTCGGCCGCGGAGAGATTGCTGTCGTAGAGCGCATGCATCGCGCCGAGCGCAAAGCTGCGCCCCGAGCCGGCGGCCCAGACACGGTCGAACTCGAACACCTCGCGATAGGAATACACGCCGTAGATGCCGCTGGTGTTGGCGATCAGGGCGGTGATCTGCGAGCTCTCGTAGGGGTCGTCCTCGTCTTCCTTGGGGTTGAGGAAGGCGTGCTCCTTGAGGACGGGGTGCAGTCGGCGAAAGGTTTCATACACCTCCATGCGCGAACCCAGCTTGACGTCCTCCAGCTTCGAGAAGGCGGAGAGCAGCACCAGGTGATGCGCCGAGGAGCCGCAGATGCCGATCTTCGAACCGGCGATATCGAGGATCTTGTCGTGCTCG
>JALHNN010000338.1 GCA_022843505.1 Sulfuritalea sp. | reverse complement strand
CGCTTCCTCCCCACACTCAGTCACCCTCATGCGGTTGCGCTTCGCTTCGTTCGCTGTGATCAACTTACGGTGGGACTTACACCCACAAGAGTGCGCCCGTGCCGGGCGCACATAAAAAAAGGGCAACCCTGGGGTTGCCCTTTTTGTTGCCGGAGAAGAATTACTTCTTCTTGGCGGCGGGCTTCTTCGCGGCGGGCTTGGCGGCAGCCTTCTTGGCCGGAGCGGCCTTCTTGGCGGCGGGCTTCTTGCCTGCGACGGCGGCCTTGAGGCCGGCGCCGGCGGTGAACTTCGGCACCGCCTTGGCGGCGATCTTCAGCGGGGCGCCGGTCTTCGGATTCTTGCCGGTGCGGGCGGAACGCATCACGGACTTGAAGGTACCAAAGCCGATCAATGCCACCGGGTTGCCCTTGGCGATGACGGTGGTGATGACTTCGGTCAGGGCGTCGATGGCTTTGTTAACTGCCGCCTTGGAAAGTTCGGCACGCTCGGCAACGGCATCGATCAGTTCGGATTTGTTCATCAGGTTCCCCTTTGGTTTGGAAAGCCGCATTGAAACACTAATCGGACGTCGGATGCAAGCCCTGTGGGCTTCTCCGACGAAAAAAATTCGCGGCGCATTGGCCGCGGGACATCACATGCCCTTGACCGCGTACACCGCCGGCAGGTTGCGCCAGGCGCCTTTGACGTCCATCCCGTAACCAAAGACATAGCGATTGGGCAGGTGTACCCCGACGAAGTCGGCCGTGATCGGCTTGGTGCGGCCGAGATTCTTGTCGGCAAACACGGCGCTCAGCACCTCGGCGGCGCCTTGCTGGCGCAAGCGCTTGACGATTTCCGCCATGGTCACGCCTTCGTCAAGGATGTCATCGACCACCAGCACGCTGCGCCCGGATACGGCCGCACGCGGCTCTACCACCCAGTTCAGGCTGCCGCCCACGGTGACGTCGCCATAGCGCGTGACATGCAGGTAATCGAAATCAAGGGGGAAATCCAGCTGCGGCAACAGCTGGCCGGTGAATACCACGGCGCCGCCCATCACTGCCAGCACCAGCGGATTGGCGTCACGCAGCCGCGCGCCTACTTCGCCGGCAACGCGCCGTACCGCCAGCGCCGACTCTTCGGCCGAGCACAGCAGGTCGGCCTCGGCAAGGATCTTGCGGGCGTCCGCGGGGTTCATCGCAAGCCCTTCAGCATGGCGGCGAACTCGGCGCCGACTTCCGGGTGGCGCAGGCCGAAGGCGACCGTCGCCTCAAGGTAGCCGAGCTTGGCGCCGCAGTCGTAGCGCTTGCCGCGGTAGCGGTAGGCCAGCACCTGTTCCTCGTCGAGCAGGGCGGCGATGCCGTCGGTGAGCTGTATCTCGCCGCCCGAACCCTTGCCGATGTTGGCCAGATGGTAAAAGATGCGCGGCGTCAGCACGTAGCGGCCGACCACGCCCAGGGTCGATGGAGCGTCCTCGGGTTTCGGCTTTTCCACGATGCGCTGGATCTCCTCGATGCGCTCCGAAATCGGCCTGCTATCGACGATGCCGTAGCTCTTGGTTTCTTCGCGCGCCACCTGCTGCACGCCAATTACCGAGCTGCCGTGGGCGCCGAAGACGTCGACCATCTGCTTCATCACCGGCGGATCGTTGTCCAGCAGATCGTCGGCCAGCAGCACGGCGAAGGGCTCGTCGCCCACCGCCGGATAGGCGCACAGCACGGCATGCCCCAGCCCCAGCGCCTCGGGCTGGCGGATGTAGATGCAGTTGATGTTCTTCGGGATCATGTTGCGGACGAACTCGAGCAGTTCGGTCTTGCCGCGATGCTCGAGCTCGCTTTCGAGTTCGTAGGCCTTGTCGAAGTGATCCTCGATGGCGCGCTTGGAACGGCCGGTGACGAAGATCATGTCGGTGATGCCGGCGGCCACCGCCTCCTCCACCGCGTACTGGATCAGCGGCTTGTCCACGATGGGCATCATTTCCTTCGGGCTGGCCTTGGTCGCCGGCAGGAAGCGGGTGCCGAGGCCGGCGACCGGGAAAACGGCTTTTGAGACTTTCTTCATTGTCCTATCAACTCCCTGAACTGAACCTCGTCGAGGATGGCGACGCCCAAGGCCTGGGCCTTTTCCAGCTTGGAACCCGCTTCGGCGCCGGCGACGACGTAATCCGTCTTCTTCGACACCGAGCCGGCCACCTTGCCGCCCAGCGCCTCGATCATGTCCTTGGCCGCGTCGCGCGTCAGCGTGGGCAGCGTGCCGGTGAGGACGAAAGTCTTGCCGGCGATCGGCGAATTCACGGCGGCCGCCGGCTCGCCCTCGCTCCAGTGTACGCCGGCGGCCCGCAGCTGCTCGATGACCTCGACATTATGCGGTTCGGCGAAGAAGCGCGCTATCGACGCCGCCACCACCGGCCCGACGTCCGGCACCCGCTGCAGGTCATCGGCACTCGCCGCCATCAGCGCGTCGAGGCTGCCGAAATGGCGCGCCAGGTCCTTTGCCGTGGCCTCACCGACATTGCGTATCCCCAGGGCGAAGATGAAGCGCGCCAGCGTCGTGGCCTTGCTCCTGTCGATGGCGGCGAGCAGCTTGCCGGCCGACTTCTCGGCCATGCGCTCGAGATTGGCCATCGCCAGAATCCCCAGCTTGTAGAGGTCGGCCGGCGTCTTGACGATGGCATTGTCGACAAGCTGCTCGACCAGCTTGTCGCCGAGGCCTTCGATGTCCATGGCGCGACGACCGGCAAAATGCAGCAGCGCCTGCTTGCGCTGCGCCGGGCAGATCAGCCCGCCGGTGCAGCGGGCGATGGCCTCGTCCTCGGGACGCTCGACCGCGGAACCGCAGACCGGGCAGGCCCTGGGCAATTCGAAGGCCGGGTGCAGGGGCTCCTCGCCCAGCAGGTCGCGTTTCGGCCGGTGCTCGAGCACCACCGATACCACCTCGGGGATCACGTCGCCGGCGCGGCGCACGACCACGGTGTCGCCGACGCGGACATCCTTGCGCCGCGCCTCGGCTTCGTTGTGCAGCGTGGCATTGGTCACCGTCACGCCGCCGACGAACACGGGCGCCAGGCGCGCCACCGGCGTGATGGCCCCGGTGCGCCCGACCTGGACCTCGATCGCCTCGACCGTGGTCAGCATTTCCTCCGCCGGATACTTGTGTGCCACGGCCCAACGCGGCTCGCGGGTGACGAAGCCCAGCCGCTGCTGCAGCGCCAGGGAGTTGACCTTGTACACCACGCCGTCGATGTCGAAGGGCAGGCCGTCGCGCGCCGCGCGCATGCGCGCGTGAAAGCCGATCAGGCCCTCGGCGCCCTGCACCACGGCGCGGTGCTCGCAGACCGGTAGGCCGAAGGCGGCCAATGCCGCGAGCACGCCCGAGTGGGTGGATGGAGTCGTCCAGCCCTCGCTGGCGCCAAGGCCATAGGCATAGAAGGACAGCGGCCGCTCGGCGGCCATCGCCGGGTCGAGCTGCCGAATGCTGCCGGCGGCGCCATTGCGCGGATTCACCAGCGTGGCCCTGCCCAGGGCGCGCTGCTTTTCGTTGTAGCGCTCGAAATCCGCGCGGCTCATGTAGGCCTCGCCACGCACTTCCAGCAGCGGCGGCGGGTCACCCGCCAGGCGCAGGGGAATCGAATGCACGGTGCGGATGTTCTGCGTCACGTCCTCGCCGGTTTCTCCATCGCCGCGGGTGGCCGCCTGCACCAGCACCCCGCTCTCGTAGCGCAGATTGATCGCCAGGCCGTCGAATTTGAGTTCCGCCGCGTATTCGACCGGGGGCTCCGCGTCGGTCAGCCCCAGTTCGCGGCGGACGCGGGCATCGAAGGCGCGCGCACCGGCCGGTTCGGTATCGGTCTCGGTGCGGATCGACAGCATGGGGACGGCATGCCTGACCGGCGCAAACGCGGAAAGCGGCCTGCCGCCGACGCGCTGGGTCGGCGAGTCCGTGGTCCGCAACTGCGGATGTTCCTCCTCGATGGCCTGCAGTTCGCGGAACA
>JALHNN010000337.1 GCA_022843505.1 Sulfuritalea sp. | reverse complement strand
ACGGTGGATTTCATCGCCAACTACGACGGCTCGATGACCGAGCCGCAACTGATGCCGGCGCGCCTGCCGATCGTGCTGCTCAACGGTGCCTCGGGCATCGCCGTCGGCATGGCCACCGAGATTCCGCCGCACAACCTGCGCGAGGTCGCCGAAGCCGCGCGCCTCCTGATCAAGAAGCCCGAGGCGGTGCTGGAGGAAGTCCTCGCCGTGCTGCCCGGACCGGATTTCCCGGGCGGCGGCCAGTTGATCTCGACACCCGCCGACATCCGTGACGCCTACGCCAACGGCCGTGGATCCTTGCGCATGCGCGCGCGCTGGCGCATCGAGGAACTCGCTCGCGGCCAGTGGCGCGTCATCGTCCACGAACTGCCGCACAGTGTATCGGTGGCGCAGGTACTGTCCGAAATCGAAAGCCTGACCAACCCACAGCCGCGCGCCGGCAAAAAGGACGTCAGCCAGGAGCAGAAGAACCTGAAAGCGCTGGTGCTCGGCGTGCTCGACAGCGTGCGCGACGAGTCCAGCGACCAGCAGGCGGTACGCATCATGCTCGAACCCAAGAGCTCGCGCATCCCGCAGGACGAGTTCATGGCCGTGCTGCTGGCCCACACCAGCCTCGAATCCAGCGTTTCGGTGAACCTGACCATGGTCGGCCGCGACGGGCGGCCGCAGCAGAAGAACCTGCTGACCATCCTCCACGAATGGATCGCCTTCCGCTTCGCCACCGTCGAACGCCGTACCCGGCACCGCCTGGCCGAAGTGCTGCGCCGCGTGCATATCCTCGAAGGCCGCATGACGGTCTTCCTCCGCATCGAGGAAGTGATCAAGTGCATCCGCGAGTCCGACTCGCCACTCCCGGACCTGATGGCGCGCTTCGGCCTGACTGAAATCCAGGCGGAAGACATCCTCGAAATCCGCCTGCGCCAGCTGGCCCGCCTCGAGGGCATCCGCATCGAGAAGGAGTTGGGCGATCTGCGCACCGAGCAAGGCCAGCTCAACAAGCTGCTCGACTCAAAGAGCGAAATGACCCGGCTGATCCAGAAGGAGATCGCCGAGGACGCCAAGCGCTTCGGCGACGAGCGCCGCACCCTGCTGGAAGCCGTGACGCCGATCTCGCAAGGGGAGATCGCGGTTCCGGACGAACCGGTGACGGTGATCGTGTCGAAGAACGGCTGGGTCCGCACACGCCAGGGCCATGGCATCGATCCGGCCAGCATCGCCTACAAGGCGGGGGACTTCCCCTGGCTGGTGGCGGAGTCGCGCACCGTCTGGCCGCTGATCGTCATCGACAGCAACGGCCGCAGCTACAGCGTCAGGGTCTCCGACCTGCCCGGCGGTCGCGGCGACGGCGCCCCGATCAACACCATGATCGATTTCCAGGATGGCGGGAAGCTTGCCCAGGCCCTCAGCGCGGCGCCGGAAAGCAAGTACCTGGTCGCGGGCTCAGGCGGCTATGGCTTTGTCGCCAGCGTCGCCGACATGACGGCGCGCAACAAGGCCGGCAAAGCCTTCCTTGCGCTGGAAAAGGGCGAACGGCCCCTGCCGCCCGCCGCGCTCGCGGGCGACACCGTCGCGGTGCTGACGACCGGCGGTCGTCTGCTCCTGTTTGCGCTGGCGGAACTGAAGGAAATGGCCAAGGGCAAGGGCCTGATGCTGATCGATCTGGTCAGGAACGACGAGGTGGCGGCGGTCCTGGTTGCCGGCAATCAGAGCTTGAGCGTGGAAGGCAGCGGTCGCGGCGGCAAGCCGACCCGGCAATCGCTTGACGTCCGCGCCCAGGCCGCATTTCGCGCCGTGCGCGCGCGGCGCGGGCAGGAACTGCCATTTCGCATGAAACCGGTCGGCCTCGCCTTGACAGGCTCGCATTGATGCTAGAATTCTTGAAAAAATCAGCCCGCCGGTACCCCGTTTCCTGAATGGCTGCCGCCTACGGAGAAGAAAAATGCTTTTCATCCTTTACTACATCGTCGCCATTGTCGTACTGGTACTGCACTTCACCGGAGTGCTGGCCCGCTACAACCTGGAATGGCTGATCCTGGTACTGGCGGTGACGGTTTTCCCGGCGGTTATCTACCTCTAGCGCCTGAATCGCCGTAGTACCGGCGCCGACTCTCCGGGCGCCGCGCTGCCTCAGCAGTTGCGCGTGATGATGGCCTTCACCTGATCCACCGAGGCATCCACGACCTCGACACGCTGCGGCAACGCCTCGATCCCTTCAAGTTCCTTCGGCCGCGACGGTTCGCATCCCAGTGCCTCGTGTATGGTTTCGGCGAACTTCACCGGCTGGGCGGTTTCCAGCACGATCATGGGTATGCCCGGCGTGCGATGCTCCCGCGCCACCTTGACGCCGTCGGCGGTGTGCGTGTCGATCATGACCCGATAGCGGGTCCAGACGTCGCGAATGGTCGCCAGACGGTGGGCATGTGAACTGCTTCCCGAGGCGAAGCCGTAAGCCGGAAGGGCCTCCAGGTATTCCGTGCCGCGCAGGTCGAAGGAGCCCCCGGCATCGACCTGCGCCCAGAGCTCGCGCACTTTCGCCGCATCGCGCCCGACCAGGTCGAAGACGAAGCGTTCAAAATTCGAAGCCTTGGAAATGTCCATCGACGGACTCGAGGTGACGCGCGTTTCCGCCGTGGTCCGCGGCCGATAGACGCCGCTCCTGAAGAACTCGTCGAGCACGTCGTTCTCGTTGGTCGCCAGCACCAGGCGCGCGATCGGCAGCCCCATCATGCGCGCAATGTGCCCCGCGCAAATGTTGCCGAAGTTCCCGGATGGCACGCAAAACGCCACCTGCTGGTCGTTCGTGGTGGTCGCCGCGAAATAGCCCTTGAAGTAATACACGACCTGGGCCATGACCCGCGCCCAGTTGATCGAGTTCACTGCGCCGATGCGATATTTCGCCTTGAACGCGGCGTCGTTGGACACGGCCTTGACGATGTCCTGGGCGTCGTCGAACATGCCGCGCACGGCGATGTTGAAAATGTTCGGGTCCTGCAGCGAATACATCTGGGCGCGCTGGAAGGGGCTCATCAGGCCCTCCGGCGACAGCATGAAGACCTTGACCCGCTGCTTGCCGCGCATCGCGTACTCGGCGGCCGAACCGGTATCGCCCGAGGTCGCGCCGAGGATGTTGATGCTCTCGCCGCGCTTCTCCAGCACATACTCGAAGAGATGCCCGAGCAGCTGCATCGCCATGTCCTTGAAGGCCAGGGTCGGCCCGTTGGAAAGTTCGAGCAGATGGAAACCGGGCTCCAGCGTGGTCAGCGGGGTGATGTCGCCCGCGTCGCCGCCCGGGCGACAGTGGCGATAGACGTTGGCGGAATAGGTGCGGTCGCAGATCGCCTTCAGGTCGCAGGCCGGAATGTCGTCGACGAACTTCTGCAGGAGCTTCAGCGCCAGCGCGTGATAGGGAAGATCCCGCCACTCGGCGAGTTCGGCGGCACCGATCCGGGGATAGGCTTCGGGCAGGTAGAGTCCGCCGTCCGGCGCCAGGCCGCCGAGGAGGATGTCGCAAAAGCCCTGTGGCGCCGCGCCGCCACGCGTGGAAATGTATTTCATCGCCTAGCCCAGCTCTTCCATGCGCAGGCGGATCACTTTCTTCTTGACCACCGGCAGCGCCTCGATCTTTGCGATCGCGGCATCGACGTTCTTCTCGCGGGTGATATGCGTCAGCATGATGATGTCGGTCTGCGATTCGCCCTCGCCCGGTTCGCGCTGGATCATGGCGTCGATCGAGATCTGCTGATCGGCCAGGATACGGGTGACGTCGGCCAGCACGCCCGGCTTGTCCTCGACGCGCAGGCGCAGGTAGTAGCCGGTTTCCACCTCGGCCAGAGGCAGGATCGGCGTATCGACCACGGCGTCGGGCTGAAACGCCAGATGCGGCACGCGATGCTCGGGGTCTGCCGTATGCATGCGCGTCACATCCACCAGGTCGGCGATGACGGCCGAGGCGGTCGGCTCGGCGCCGGCACCCTTGCCGTAGTAGAGCGTGCT
>JALHNN010000336.1 GCA_022843505.1 Sulfuritalea sp. | reverse complement strand
CACTATGCTGATGGTGGGCATTTCCTGTTGGTCGAGGGCACTGGCGATTCCCGGCGAGACCCTTGCCAGTGGTTCGAACACCACCGCCTGGACGCGCCATCCAACGAGTTCTCCTGCGACCCGCCGCATGTCGCGGACGTGGACCGGGCTGGTGGGATAGAACAGCAGCAGCTGCGATGTCCAAGCCATGGGATAGCTACAACTAGGAACGGGGGCTGAAGAGGCGCGCAATCGCACGCCGGACGATGATCAGGGCGATCTCGCGTAGGCGTAGCGGCAGTAAGGTGCGCAGGCGCGTCAGGCGGTACAGGTCGTGGTTCTCGCTGCGGAGGCGTTCTAGTTCATCGCGTTCGCCAGCAACGGCTTCGGCGACGAAGGGATCGCCAGTCGGGTTGGCAATGGGATGCACTCGCCGCCAAAATAGTCCCGGGGACCGGCGATAGAGGTACATGGCATCCAGAGCCCTTGCGCATTCTTCTGCGCTCGTAAGTCGGGCGGCGAGGGATGCCGGGTCCGTGGGATGCAAGCCCGCTCCTCTCACGCCGCCATAGCCTTCCAGCTCGCGAAGTCCGTCCGTAAGCCCCCCTTCAAAATGCCGTCGCGCACCCATGTCGTCACCCTCTGCCAAGGCGCGAACACCCGCGGGAAAGAAGCCGTCGCTTCGTTTGCGAAGGGAATGTGGCATCTCCTGGGGAGGAGGGCGCACGGTGCCAGCGGCGACAATTGCCACAACAATCCACCACTCTGTTTCCGGCTCCCGATGCGTTGGCGGCAACGAATGCTGGCGCAGGGTTCGCCGGGCACCATGCAGCTTCGTTCCTCCGGGCGCGGTCTGTGAATATCGGGCGACCACCTGGAATTGGATTTCAAGCGCTGCGCGGCAGCGCTCGAAATCGAATACGTGATGGTGATGAGGATTCGGATCGCGCCCGGTTTCATCAGCCCACATATTGGGTATGCTGACTATGATCCGTCCGTCGGGCCGCAGGATGCGTGCTGCCTCGGAAACGAAGCTTTGGTAATCCTCCAGGTGTTCCATGGTCTCGAAGCTGACGACGACATCCTGGCTGCAATCGGGTACGGCTTCGAGATTCGTCGCCGACGCCGCGAGATATTCGGTTCCCCAGTGACCGAAATTGTCGCGAGCGTAGTCGATCGAAGCAGGGTCGATATCGACGCCCAAAAAGCGGTCGCCCGGGGAGCGGGCGGCAAGAACAGCCGTGCCGTAACCGAGGCCGCAGGCACAATCGAGAACCGCATCCCCCTTCCGAATCCATTCTGCGGCGAGCGAGTAGCGCACTAGGTGTGCGTCCGCACGAGCACCAGCTTCGCGGGTCATATCCATGTGCAAGTCGCGCTCGATGCCGAGGTGATCGAGCGACCACTTGCAAAGTGTAGCGTCGGAAATCAGTTCGAGTATGACGGGCCGGAAGGTCGATTCAACGTTGTTGCGCTCAAAATCAATGATTGCGAATGCACCTGGATGGCGTCGGTAACCTGCGTGGATTGCGGCGCTCTCAATACTGATGCGCGAAAGCGTGCCGAACGTCGGAGACGTCAGGATTACCAAATTACGGCTGACGCGTTGACGCAGGACTCGCAGCCGCATCTCGAGCGCCGCAGGGTCGCCAAACGATTCTCCTAGGATTACCGTTTCCACTGGCTCAGGGCGTCCTTCGCCCTCATTCTGCAGCAGACACCCAGCGCAAGCCATAAATTCGCAGAGTGTATGGGGCACCGGCCCTACCGCAAGCATCCGGGTTGGTCCGACTGCGGCAAGAATTTCCTCCCCTAGGGCCTCCGGCCAAGTGATGTCCATGGGGGTTATAGGTGCAATCGATTGTGCTAGGGGCGGAAGCGATTGTGAATTGGCATTAGGCATTCAGCAGCGGCCCCTGAGCCCGTCATGACGTAGTTGTGGTTGGCGTTGGCTCCGGCATGGTTCGGAGCTTGCCTCCCGGCGGTCGCGACGGTAGCCGGCAACTTCGATGCCGGGGGTTGCGCGAGGTGAGTCCATGCACATCCCTTAGGCCCCAGGCAGATGAGGCATCAGTCGGCGCCAGAAGGGTGGCTTTCCTGAGGCGGGCGTTTCCTGGCCTTCCTGAGTCAAGGCCCACTCGTCCGGTGCGGGATCTACGGGCTGCAGTACAAACCGTTGGTCATAGAAGCAGTTACGGGGCCGCCCGGCGCGTCGGGCGGCGACAAGATCTGCTGAGGGCTCGCGCATTTGTCGGGCAGGGGCAGCGCTGACCTCGCCCTTGAGTCGCCTGGATGCCTGAAACTGCTCAATCACTGGATCGTTTGCAGTCGCCGTGGATTCCCATGGACGGTCGAATATCTTGGCGTAGCTTTGCGGCAACCACATCGTGTACAAAGGGTGGCGGGCGGTGACTTCCTCCCACGCTCGGTCGAGGTGAATCTGGTCCCAGATGTCCGGTCTGGATTCGCAATGCGCGACCCAGGTTTCGAGCACCAACTGACCCAGCGCGGTACGGTTAAAATAGGCCGTACCGCTGGCAAACTGCCACCCGGCACAACGATGGATCGCGAAGTCGGGTTCGGCACCTGCCAGCAGCAATGGATGCTTTAGCAACACCGCATCGGCATCCAGCCACAGGACCGGGCGGTCGAGACGGAAGTAGGTGTCGCGGATGAAGCGAGCCTTGTAGGCGCAGTTCCTTTCCCAGCTACCCAGTGGTGGTACGCCAAGGATTTCGGCCTCCATGCCCAGTGCGATCAGCGAGGCGCGAAGTTTCGCTGCTTCCTGTTCGTAACCCGTGCCGGTGGTGTAGAAGCTGATAACGATGGGGAGAGCACCGACCGAAAAGCGTGAGGGTTCGTCCGCCAGGCCGCCCCACCAGAGCAGGGGTGACGGGTACTCAGGACAGGAACCGACCGTTCCGTGGGCAAGGAAATGCGCCTTGCCCGCATCGTACCAAGGCCGATGCGCATCATGGAGAAACACCGTACCGCCTGGGTTAAGCAGCCGACACGCCGCTTCCATGCAGGCATTGCGTGCTACGCCGTCGACAATGATGACGTCAAAGCGTTCGCCGTCCATGGCATGGACATATGGTTGGACCGGGGCCGAATCCTCCTCTTCGATGGTCGCATTCCTCCCCATCTGTCCGGTCGGTGGGAACAGGCACAGCCGGACGTTAGCGCGATGTCCGATCTTTTCGCGGACGTTCTTGTGCCAGCTTGCATCGTGATCGATGCTGATCAATGTGGCGCCCTCGGGCAGACGATCCGCAAACCATAGCGTGGAACCGCCCGATCCCCATTCGAGAATGCGGCAGCCCGGGGAGAAGTGTTTCAGTATGCGTTCGCGGTGAACCTGTCCGGTGATGGTTCTCATGTTCGCTTTGAATTCAAGGCTCCGGGGTCAATGGGTCATCTGGCGGCGGCTATCACGCGCCGACCGTCCATGCATGGGGCAGTGCCACGGATCCGATGCGGTGCAGGGGATTGCCCTGCGCAGACTCGATGCGCAGCGCAAGGGCGTGGTCGCAGAATCCATACTGTTCGACGTAGTCCTCATCGAAGGCCGACAGCGAAAACGTGTAGTTTCCCGCCAACAGTAGATTTGGCGTAAAGCTGAGGCGCACCATATGTTCGCCGATTGCAGCCGGCAGTTTAATGCCCTCGTGGCCGGACATTTCGCCGAACACGCGCGTTCCGTCGACGCTCTTGAGGAGGACGCCGAGTTGCAGACCGCGGGGCAGGGCTTCGACCACGGCGTATCGTATCGCTACCGTGAACGGCCGGCCTTCGGCAACTACCGGAGCTGCCGGGTCGGTCATGCCATCGGCTACGTCGCAAGCTGCCCCAAGGAAGCGGAAGGCCGAATTAATGCAGCCGACCTTCAGTTCCGGGCGCATGTTGCCGGAGGTATCGGATTCGTACCGGGCCAGGACATCGAAAGTCGTACCATCCATGCGCAGCCGACCGTCTCCGAGGTAGATCGCGCGGCTGCACATTCGTTGCACCTGG
>JALHNN010000335.1 GCA_022843505.1 Sulfuritalea sp. | reverse complement strand
TCCAGCGTGAAGAAATGCGTCGCCTGCTCGTTCAGCTTGCGCGTGAAGAACTGGAAGTTGTTCCGTCCGGCCGCCTTGGCATGGTACATCGCCGTATCCGCGTTCTTCATCAGCGCGAAGGCCTCGATGGCGTCATCGGGAAAGATGCTTATGCCTATCGACGGCGTGGCGCGCAACGAGTGCCCGCCGATGACGACCTCGGCGGCCAGCGCACCGAGGATCTTTTCCGCCACCTGGACCACGTCATCCGGCGAGCCGGCCTCCTCGAGGACGATGACGAACTCGTCGCCGCCCAGCCGCGACACGGTATCGACCGCGCGCACCGCGCCGGTCAGGCGCGAGGCGACGTACTTCAGCAATTCGTCGCCGATGGCATGGCCCAGGCTGTCATTCACGATCTTGAAGCGATCGAGGTCGAGGAACATCACCGCCACCCGCTGGCGGCTGCGCTGCGCCTTGGCCAGCGCCTGCTGCAGGCGGTCGTGCAGCAGGGCACGGTTGGGCAGGCCGGTCAGGCTGTCGTGGTGGGCGACATGCCAGATGCGCTGTTCGGCCTGCATGCGCTCGAAGACTTCCTCCTGCAGCTGGGTATTGGCGCTGGCGAGTTCCGCGGTGCGTTCGACCACGCGCTGCTCGAGTTCCTCGTGGGCGCGCAGCAGGGCCTCCTCGGCCTGATGGCGCTCGGTGACGTCCTCGAAGATCCAGATCAGATCGACGCTGTCGTTGGTCCCGACGACCCGCCGCCCGGTGGCGCGTACCCAGAATGCATGGCCATCCTGGTGGCGGACGCGGGTCTCCGCGACGTGCGTGCCGCCAGCCAGTATCGCCGGAAAGGCGACCGCGCCATAGCTCTGAAAATCCTCGTCGTTGAGGAAGAACACCCGCGTCGAACGCCCGGCCAGTTCCTCCGGCTGGTAGCCGAAAATCTCGGCGAGGCGCCGATTGCATCGCCGCACCAGGCGGTCGCTGACGAACAGGATGCCCACCGCCGCGTTGTCGAAAATGGTCTGCTGCTCGTCGTAGGCCTGGCGGGCGCGCTCCTCGGCCTCGCGCGTGGCGGTGAAGTCTTCCGTCAGCCATACCGAACCGGCGTGCGGGTTGGTCACGTCGAAGACGCTGCCGCTGACGCGCAGCCAGCTCACCCGGCCGTCGCGGCGACGGTGCTGCTGCTCGCGGCGGTGCACCCGGCCCGCGGCGAAGTCGCCATACACCTGTTCGCCGATGCGCTCGAACTCCTCGTCGCTGTCGAACAGCACCCGCGCCGATCGACCGACCAGCGTGCCTGCCTCAAGGTCGAACAGCTCCTCGAAGCGCCGGTTGCAGCGCACGAATATACGGTTGCGCACCACGGCGATGCCGATCGAGGCGGTGTCGAGGATGGCGGAAAGTTCGCGCGTGCTGCGCTCGAGCGCATCGACCATCAGCTTGTCTTCGGTGATGTCCTCGATGATCCACAGCGTGCCGTCGCGCGGCCGCTCGGGATCGACCGCCTTGGCCGACACGCGGCACCAGAACAGCCTGCCGTCGCGGCGCTTGAGGCGGGTCTCGGCGCGGAAGCACTTGCCCTTGGAAAGCACCGGTCCGGCGACGCGACCGAGTGCGGAGTAGGCCTCCTGGTCCTGGTAAAGGATCAGCGCCGGCTGGCCGACGAATTCGTCCAGCGCATAGCCGAACATCTCGGCGCACAGACGGTTGGCCTGCGTCAGCTTGCGGTTGTGGGTGAACAGGATGCCGACGGTCGCGTTGTCGAAGATCGCGGCAAGTTCCAGCGACGCCTGTTTCGGCGCCGAGATCGGCGGCGCGCTGTTCATTGCCGCCCGGCCGTCTCCAGCACGCGCAACAGGGATGACGTGTCATCGCGGCCCCGGCCCTGCGCCATCAGCGCGTTCAACTGCTGCCACACGGCCGCCGACACCGGCAGCGGCGCGCCGATGCGCGTCGCCTCGTCCATCAGCAGCGCATAATCCTTGTGGTGCAGCCGTGCCTCGACGCCGGCGGCGAAGTCGCGCGTCGCCATGCGTCCGCCAAAGACTTCCAGCGCCCGCGATCCTGCGGAGCCGCCAAGCATGGCCTGGCGCACCAGGCCGAAATCGACGCCGGCTGCCGCGGCCAGCGCCGCCGCCTCGGCGCAGGCCGCGATCAGGTTGACCAGCATCATCTGGTTGCAGGCCTTGGCCACCTGGCCGGCACCGGCCTCGCCGATGCGCACCGCGCTCTTGCCCAGCGCCGAGAAGATGGGGGCCAGGCGCGGTGCGAGTTCCTCCCGGCCACCCCACATGATCGCCAGCGTGGCATTCTTCGCGCCGACGCCGCCGCCCGACACCGGGGCATCGACGAAATCGACGCCGCATTCGCGATGGCGGGCCGCGATTTCCCGCGCCGCGCCCGGCGCGATGGTGGAGAAGTCGAGGTGGATGGACCCGGCCACGAGACCGGAGCGCAGGCTCGCCGCCAGGCCGGCAACATCGGCGCTGCCGGTGACGTTGGTGCAGACGATCTCGCTGCCCGCCGCCACCTCCTCAACCGAAGTGCAACGCTGGGCGCCCAGCGCCACGGCAAAGTCGGCGCTGGCGGCACGGCGACTCCAGACGCGCAGTTCGTGCCCGGACTTCAGCAGATGCTGGGCCATGGGCTGGCCCATGGTGCCGAAACCGATAAAACCGAGGCGCACGGCGGCTACTCCGGCGTGCTCATCTTCTCGAGCAGCTGCAGGGCGGTGATCGAATCGTTCTCGCCCATGCCGCTGCCGACAATGGCATTGAAGACCTGGGCCGTGGCCGCCGCCGACGGCAGCATCAGGCCCATGCGATGGGCTTCCTCCATGACGATGCGCAAGTCCTTCTGGTGCATCCAGGCCTTGAAGCCGGGCTTGAAATTGCGGTCGAGCATGCGCTGGCCGTGGTTCTCCAGCACCTTGGAATAGGCGAAACCGCCCAGCAGGGCTTCCCTTACCTTGGCCGCGTCGACGCCGCTCTTCGCCGCGAAATTGAAAGCCTCGGCCACCGCCATGACGCCGACGCCGGTCAGGATCTGGTTGCAGGCCTTGGCCACCTGCCCCGCACCGGAACCGCCGATCAGCGTGACCGACTTGCCCATCTTCTCGAACAGCGGCTTGACCCTCTCGAAAACCTCGGGCTTGGCGCCGACCATGATGGTCAGCGCCGCATTGATCGCCCCGGTCTCGCCACCCGAGACCGGGGCATCGACGAACTCGATGCCCTTCTCGGCCAGGCGCTCGCCGATGCGGCGTGCCGCGTTCGGATTGATGGTCGACATGTCGACCACGATCAGTCCGGGTTTGCCGCCGGCCGCCAGGCCGTCGGCGCCGAGGCAGACGTTTTCGACGTCCGGCGCGTCGGCCACCATGGTGATCACGACATCCGCATTGGCCGCCACCTGCGCCGGCGTGGCGTAGGTCCTGGCATTGACGCTCGCCGCTTTGTCAACGAAGGGCACCAGTGACTCCGGGCGCCGTGCCCACAGATGCAGGGCGTGGCCTGCCTTTTCCAGGTGCAGGGCCATCGGGCGGCCCATCAGGCCGAGTCCTATGAAACCTACGTTCATTTTGCTGTCTCCGCTGGGCCGTCCCGAGGAGACAGCCTGTCAATCATCCGGAAGGCAAGCGACCGCAGGTCGTTTGCCTGAACCGTGGCCGCCCCCTTCCTCGGGAAGGGGGCATGGGGGGCAGGCGCTATTTCCCCTCCGTCACCGCTTTGAGTATCAGGGGTACCAGGGGTTCCGGCAGCTTGATGCCGCCACCCGTGGCGAAGGCATGGGCGCGCTCGGACATTTTCTTCCAGGTCTTGCGGATGATGTCCAGCCACTTTTCCTCGCTGTATTCCGCGTGCTTGCCGGCGAAACCGAGCATGTAGTGCTCGATGAAGACCAGGTCGGTGACGTCCTCCATCATCTGCGTGTCGGCATTCACCTTGAGCTGGCGCTTGCCGACCGCCATCTTCACCTTGTCGATCATTTCCTGATCGTAGCCGGCCTGCC
>JALHNN010000334.1 GCA_022843505.1 Sulfuritalea sp. | reverse complement strand
ACTTTGCGATTCATGAGCTGGATTGCCAGGGGACTGGTGACGAGGATCTTCATGATCTCGCCGGTGTAGTCTTCCTCGCCGGGACCGACGAACTGGTAGATCTCTTCGATGTCGGCGTCGGTTAGTTCGGGGACGACGAAGCCGCGTCCCTCGACCACGATCATGCCTTCGCTTTCGAGGCGGGCCAGGGCCTCGCGCACGGGGGTGCGGGATACCCCGAGCTGCGCAGCGAGGCTGACTTCCTGCAGGCGTTCACCGGGCCGGATCTGGTGGCTGCCGATGTTGTCACGCAGCTCATAATAGACCCGGTCGGCGAGGCCGGCAGGTCGTTCAAGGGGCTTGATTGACGTGTTCATGGCAGAATCGATCGCGCGCTTGCGCCCGCCTCATGGAATACTGGATACTGTATACGCAGTACATTGCGAGTGTCAATAGACAAGAGCGGGGGACGGGTGCGACCCATGGGAATGTCACTGGAAGATCTGGTGCAAGGCCTGCTCGGCGGCCAGCGGCCAGCTCTGGCGCGCGCCCTGTCCCTGGCCGAACGCGACGCCACGGCCGCCGCCGCGCTGATGGCAACGCTGGCTGATCGCCACGGCCATGCCCACGTTGTCGGCATCACCGGCCCCCCCGGCGCTGGAAAATCCACCCTGGTCGGTGCCCTGGTACGCACGCTGCTCGACCGGGGGCAAAGCGTCGCCGTGCTGGCGGTCGATCCGTCCAGCCCGGTCAGCGGCGGTGCACTGCTGGGCGACCGCTTCCGCATCGGCGAAGTGACCGCGGGTCGCTGTTTCATCCGTTCCACCGCCAGCCGCGGCAGCCTGGGCGGGCTGACCGCTGCGGCGCAACAGATGGTGCGCCTGATGGACCTTGCCGGCTTCGACCTGGTGATGGTGGAAACCGTGGGCACCGGCCAGTCCGAGATCGATGTCGCCCGCCTGGCCGACACCTTGTGCGTGGTTTTCCCGCCGGCGCTCGGCGATGAACTGCAGGCGATCAAGGCCGGGATCCTGGAACTGGCTGACCTGCTGGTGGTGACCAAGGCCGATACCCCGGCAGCGGCGCCGGCCCTCCAGTCGCTGCGTAGCGTTGTCCCGCTGTGGCACACTGCGCCGACCATCCACCCGGTTAGCGCGCTGACCGGTGATGGCATCGCCGAGCTAGCGGCGGCGATGGTGGCGCGCGCCGAAAGCGGGCTTTCCTCAAGACAAGGGGCGGGCCGTCAGGCCGAAAGTCCGGGCGCGGGGCTGGAGGCGGCTTTCGAGTTGATGTGGGCCGAGTTGTCGCGCCGGATTCCGGCCGCCACAGGCCTGAGTGTGGAGGTCCTGGCGCCGACGTGCTGCAGCCTGCGGCGGAGAATCAAGACCGGCCCGGGCGCGGACAGGTTTCAACTGGGCCTGGCTGCGGGAGCCTTGGCCGTCATGGCCGAGACGGCCAGCATGTCCTGCCGGTTTGAAGACGAAACCGGCGTCGGACTGACGCTGGTATTTGCCGCTGCCTGAAAGGCCCGGTCAGTCGTTGTCCTTGAAGGACATCGTGACGCGGGCGCGGTAGGCCACCACCTTGCCCTCCTCGATCTTCATGTCGAGCCGCGTTACCTCCGCGATGCGCAAATCGCGCATGGTCTTCGCCGCGGTTTCCACGGCCGCCCGCGCCGCGTCTTCCCAGGACGTCGGGCTGCTGCCGACGAGTTCGACGATCTTGTGTACCGGCTTGGCTTCCGGGGTCTTGACGGACATCGGGTACGCCCTCAGCGGTTTTCCGGAAACACCTTCTGCAGCAGGCGGATGAAGGTTTCGCGCTCGTCGGCGCTGAAGTTCTGCATCAGGCGCTTTTCGTGGGCCGCAACCTGGCGCTTGAGCTTCTTCAGCAGCGCGCCGCCGGCCTCGGTCAGGCGGATGGCATTGGAACGGCGATCGTGCAGGGCGACACGGCGTTCGACCAGGCCGCGGCGTTCGAGGTTGTCGATCACCGTCACCACCGTCGAGCGGTCCAGGTGGGTGGCGCGGGCCAGCTCGCTTTGTTTGAGGTCCGGGTTGGCCTCGATGATCACCAGCACCCCGAACAGGCCGGGCGTGACGTCCTCGGCGCCCGGGCCCTGGGCGAAATCGCGGAACAGGGCGATCTGCGCCATGCGCAGTTGGTAGCCGATCAGGTCGGGCAGCAGGCCGTAGTGGAGGGAGGATTTGGACCGGGTGGCTTTGGCGGGCATGGCGGGGGAAGGCTTACGGGACTATGCGCCTGGCAAGGCGCCGCAGCCGGATTATCGCCGCGGTGGTCCCCCAGCGTCAAATGTCGCGTTCATCAAGGTTTCGCCGTATCCCGGGCGCCGACTTTCAGGAATCCAGCTTGACGTGGAAGCGCTTGGCCTTCATCTCGAAGCGCGGCAGGGTGTTGCGCGCCACGTGGTGCACGCGCGGACGGAAGGAGAGCATGGAATCGAGCTTGACCGCCAGCTGGTGCACCACCTCCGGATCGGCGCCTTCGCAAAGCTCGACCTCGATGTCCATCTCGTCCATCTGCTTGACCTTGTTCACGGTGATGCGGAATTCGTCGACCTCGGGGAACCTGCGGATGATGTTCTCGACGCCGGCCGGAAAGACATTCACGCCGCGCACCGTGACCATGTCATCGGCGCGGCCGAGGATGCCGCCTTCGAAGCGCATGAAGGTCCGGCCGCAGTCGCAACGCCCGTGGTTGGCCTTGACCAGGTCGCCGGTGCGGTAGCGGATCACCGGGAAGCCCCAGCGTCCGAGGTTGGTCAATACCAGTTCGCCGCGTTCGCCGGCCGCGACATGGTCGCCGGTCAGCGGATTGATGACTTCGGCGATGTATTCGCTTTCGATCAGGTGGGTGCCGCCCGGCTGGTGCTGGCATTCGAAGGAATGGGCGCCGACTTCCGAGGCGCCGGCGTGGTCGAAGCATTTTGCGGTCCAGCGGTCCTCGATGCGCTTCTTGGTCGACGGAATGTTGGCGCCCGGTTCGCCGGCGTGCACCGTGGCCTTCATCGGGATGCTCGCCAGGTCGAAACCGAGTTCGGTCGCCACCTCGGCCAGGCGCAGGGCATAGGTGGGGGTGCAGCAGAGCACGGTGGTGCCGGTCTCGCGCATCAATTCCAGGCGCTGCTGCGAATCGCGCCCGCCACCGGGAATCATCACCGCGCCGATCTTGCGCGCGCCTTCGACGGCGGCCCAAAAGCCGATGAAGGGGCCGAAGGCGAAGGCCATGAACAGGCGGTCGGTGGCAGTGACACCGGCGCCGGCGAGCACATGGCCCCAGCAGCGGCCCCACCATTCCCAGGACTCGTTGGTGTCCATCACCTTGAGCGGCACGCCGGTGGTACCCGAAGTCTGGTGCATGCGCACGTAGGCCTCGATCGGATAGGTGAGGTTGCTGCCGAAGGGGCCGTTGGCGGCCTGGTCGTCCATCAGTTCGCCCTTCCTGGTGAAGGGCAGGCGGGCGAGGTCGTCGAGGCTGCGGATGTCCTCGGGGGTGACGCCGGCGGCCTTCCACTTGCTGGTGTAGAAGGCATTGCGGCCCCACAGCTCCCGGCTCATGGCCTGCAGCTTGCCGAGTTGCAACGCCGCCAGTTGCTCGCGCGGCAGGGTTTCGGTTGCCTGGTCGAAAAAGGGCATGGCTCAGCCTCCGGCAATGATGGGGACCAGCGCCACGCGGTCGCCGCTGGCGATCGGCCGCGCCGCTTCGCCGGAGAGGACCATTTCGCCATTGACGGCGACGTTCCAGGATTTGTCGGCGAGGTCCTCGGCGGCTTCCGGCAGCTTGTGCAGGATCGCGCGGCGCAGCGCCCCAACGTCGCTTACCGGCTCGTCGATCACCACTTCCTTGTCCGGCGCTCCGGGCAGGGGCTTGGGCAGCTCGACGCGGACGGCGAAGCCGGTGATCAGGCGCGACAGCTTCTCGTGCCATTCGGCGGCGGGCAGGCCCTCCGCGTTGAGGCCGGTGAGGCTATAGAAACGCAGCTTCATGGCTTCGAACT
>JALHNN010000333.1 GCA_022843505.1 Sulfuritalea sp. | reverse complement strand
CAAGCGCCTGCGCCACGTCGGCCAGCAGGTCTTCGAGGTCCTCGAGGCCGGCCGAGATGCGCACCAGGCCTTCGGCGATCAGGTGTTCCTGGCGTTCCTCGGGCGTGTAGAAGGAATGCGTCATGCTCGCCGGATGCTGGGCCAGGCTTTCGGCATCGCCCAGGCTGACGGCGCGCGTGATCAGTTGCAGCGCGTTCATGAAGCGCCGCCCGGCGTCGATGCCGCCCCTGAGCTCGAAGGCCAGCATGCCGCCGGGCAGCGCCATCTGGCGTTGCGCCAGTTCGCGCTGCGGGAAGGACGCCAGACCCGGGTAGTGGCAGACCTCGACCTTGGAATGGCGGGCGAGGAACTCGGCGATGCCCTGGGCGTTTTCGCTGTGGCGCTGCATGCGCAATGACAAGGTCTTGATGCCGCGCAGGATCAGGAAGGCGTCCTGCGAGGACAGCACCGCACCCGTCATGTCCTTGAGGCCGTGGAAGCGCACCTGCAACAAGGGCTCCTTCGGCCCGACGATGGCACCGGCAATCAGGTCGCCGTGGCCGCCGAGGTACTTGGTCGCCGAATGCAGGACGTAGTCGGCACCGAGTTCGATCGGACGTTGCAGGTAGGGCGTGCAGTAGGTGTTGTCCACCACCGTCAGGGCACCGTGGCGGCGGGCGATGGCGGAAATCGCCGGGATGTCCACCAGGCGCATGTTGGGGTTGGCCGGCGACTCGAAGAACACCACCTTCGTCTGCGGGCCGATCGCGGCTTCGAGATTGCGCGGATCGGTGAGGTCGAGGTGGGTGATCCTGACGCCGAACTTGGCCAGCCCGTGGTTGAGGAAGCCGAAGGTGCAGCCATAGAGCGTCTTGTCGGCGATGACTTCGTCGCCGGGCGCGAGCAGGGTCCACAGCAGCGACGTCGTCGCGCCCTGCCCGGAACCGGTGACCACGGCGGCCTCGCCGCCTTCGAGGTCGGCAATGCGTTGCTCCAGAAGATGCGTGGTCGGGTTGCCGACGCGCGAATAGACGAAGCCGGCCTGCTCGCCGGCGAAGCGCGCCGCGCCGTCCTCGACCGTCGGGAAGGTGTAGGTCGAACTCAGATAGACCGGCGGGTTCAGCGAACCATGGCCGGCGTAGGGGTCATAGGCGTGGTGGATGGCGCGGGTATTGAAGCCCTTGCCGGCCAGCGTGTTCTTGCTCATGAAGGCATTCCCAGGAAGGTTCGTCGGTGCGTCGCTTCAGCGACGCGGATTACTGGAATCGCGGCCATCGGCCCGTGGCGTATTGCGGTTCATGCCAAACCTTTCACACTCCCGATCAAGCTTTTGATGTTTCTAAGCATTTTCGTGACTTTTGACCTGTGGCACGCTTCCGGCGGGACGTAGTCTGATGACAAGTGCCACAGCAGACCTTATTCCGGCGTTCCCCCATGTCCCGATTTTCGCTCAGCCTCAAGTCGAAACTCAGCCTCTTCACGGCCCTGCTTTTCGTCAGCACCGTGATGGTACTGGCGTTCAAGCTGGAACGCGAAGTCCGCAGCGAATTCGAGTCGGCGCTGATGGCGCAGCAGTTCCTGCGCGTCCAGCGCATCGCCGACAACCTCGACAACAACACCCGCGACCGCCTCAATACCCTGGCCGAAGTGGCGCGCACCATCAAGCCCCAGTGGCTGGCCAGTCCTTCGCGGCTGAGCCAGTTCCTCGCCGAGGGCAACCTCCACCAGCGCAGCTTCGGCGGCGGCCTGCGCATCGTTGCCGCCGACGGCACGACCCTGGCGCTCAGCCCGCAGTTCGGCGCCACCGAGGACTTCGATTTCGCCGCGCGTGAATTCTTCCGCAAGATCATCCACCGCGGCATTCCCGCGATCGGCTCGCCGCTGCGCGACAACACCGACCGCCAGCCGTTGCTGATGATGGGCGCGCCCATCCGCGATGCCGACGGGCGAGTGGTGGGAGCACTGATCGGCACCGTGCGCATCCTCGCCGATGACCTCTTCGTCGAGGTGGTGTCGGGGCGACTGCGCGCCGAGGAAGGCCTGCACGTAGTCTCGCTCAAGGACGACCTGTTCGTCGCCTCGACCGACTCGGCCCGGGTATTGCGAAATCTTCCGGCCAGGGGCGGCGGCCATATGATGGACCGCTACCGCGAGGGTTACGAGGGTTCCGGCGTCGGTCCGGACCAGGCGGCAGGAGAGGAACTCAGCTCGGCGCGGCGCATGCGCACTTCGGGCTGGATGGTGGTGGCGACCATGCCGACACGGATCGCCTTCGAATCCATCAATTCCATACGCGACAAGATCTACTTCGGCGCCACCCTGTCCTCGCTGATCATCCCCATCCTGCTCTGGCTCTACCTGCACGGACAGCTGACGCCGCTGTCACGGGCCGCCAACACGTTGGACGAGATGACCCAGGGCCGTACGCCCCTGCAGCCCCTGCTGGCCGAGGGCAGCAAGGAGATCCGCCGCCTGCTGCAGAGTTTCAACCTGCTGCAGTCGCACATCAACGACCAGAAGGACTCGCTCAAGCAGAACGCGGAAAAACTGCGACTCTCGGCCAAGGTGTTCGAGAGCAGCTGCGAAAGCATCGTCATCGCCGACGCCGCCATGCGCATCGTTTCCGTCAACCGCGCCTTCAGCGAGATGACCGGCTACGGCGCCGACGAGGTGGTCGGGCGATCGCTGCAGATGCTCGGCGCCGGCCAGGGCGACCACGAGTTCTCGGGCATGATCGCCCAGCAATTGCGGCACGCCGAGCACTGGCAGGGCGAGGTGCAGCACCGTCGCCGCAGCGGCGAGGTCTATCCGGCCTGGCTGCATGTCTCGGTCATCCGCGACGCGGCGGACCAGCCCGGTCACTATGTCTTCGGCTTCCTCGACATCAGCGACCGCAAGCAGGCCGAGGCGCGCATCGAGCACATGGCCTTCCACGATCCGCTGACCGGCCTGCCCAACCGCCGCCTGGCCATGGAGCGCCTGGACCTGGCAATCGCGCTGGCCGACCGGTCCGCCAGCCGCACTGCGCTGATGTTCCTCGACCTCGACAATTTCAAGACCATCAACGATTCCTTCGGCCACGCCGTGGGCGATCTGCTGCTGCAGGCGGTCGCCTCGCGCCTGATGCTGTGCATCCGCGACAGCGACACCGTCTGCCGCCAGGGCGGCGACGAGTTCCTCATCGTGCTCGGCAACGTGCCCGACAGCGAAGCGATCACCACCGTCACCGAAAAGATCCTCGATGCCCTGCGCCCGACCTTCAACGTCGAAGGCAACGAACTGTCGACCTCGAGCTCGATCGGCATCGCCGTATTCCCCGACGACGGGCGCGACATCGACACCCTGCTCAAGCGCGCCGACACGGCCATGTACCACGCCAAGGAAGCCGGGCGCAACGCCTACAGCTTCTTTACCGAGCAGATGAACATCGATGCCGTGGAACACCAGCGCATCCGCGTCGGCCTGCTGCACGCCATGGAGCGCGGCGAATTCCGCCTGCACTACCAGCCGCAGATCGACCTGGCCAGCGGCCGCGTTACCGGCGCCGAAGCCCTGATCCGCTGGCACCATCCGGAGCGCGGTCTGCTGACGCCGGAACATTTCATCTCCATCGCCGAGGAAAGCGGGCTGATCGTGCCGATCGGCGCCTGGGTGCTGCGCGAAGCCTGCCGCCAGGCGGCGGCGTGGCGCAAGACCGGTTTGCCGGAACTGGTGATCGCGGTGAACGTCTCGGCCATCCAGTTCAAACGCGGCGACATCGAGGCCTGCGTGCGCCAGGCGCTCGACGAATCCGGCCTGCCGGCCGAATGCCTGGAACTGGAACTGACCGAATCCGTGCTGATCCACGACACCGACTCCGTGCTGGCCACGGTGCAGCGCCTCAAGTCGCTGGGCGTGATGCTCTCGATCGACGACTTCGGCACCGGCTACTCCAGCCTTTCCTACCTGACCCGCTTCAAGGTGGACAAGCTGAAGATCGACCGTTCCTTCATCTGCGACCTCGAGACGCATCCGGGCA
>JALHNN010000332.1:2255-4006 GCA_022843505.1 Sulfuritalea sp. | reverse complement strand
CAGGCCAGCACGCCGGCGATCAGCGGCGCACCGAGGTGGATGAAGGCGAGCAGGGTGAACAGCCGGCTGGTGACGTTCTCCTGATAGATGAAATTGCGGATCAGGGTGCCGTTGAACATCGGCAGCACGTCGAACCATTCGGCGGTGGCGGTGACCACGAACTGCGCCAGCTTGTCCCACACCAGCATGAAGCCGTTGAGGCCGGAGATGTAGATCAGCCAGATCAGGGCCACGCCGATGGCCCAGGAGAACCAGCGGAAGCCGCGGTAGCGGTCGTAGGCGAAATGCCGCAGCATGTGCAGCAGCATGGTGAGGATCATGCCGTCGGTGGCGTAGCGGTGGATGCTGCGCATGATGCCGCCGGCCCACCACTGCTCGTGGGTGATGCGCTCCACGGATTCATAGGCGTCATGGACGGCCGTGTCGGCGAAGATGTAGAGGTAGACGCCGGTGCCGATCAACAGCCAGAACTGCCAGAAACTGATGGTGCCGAGGTGGTAGAAGGGATTCAGCTTCTCGCCGAAGGCCAGGTTGAACAGGTTTTCGAAGCGCATGAAGAACCAGCGCACGACGGATTGGATGAGGCTGAGCATGGTCGCGGTCCTTCAGTTCTTGGCCTGGCGGAAGAACAGGCCGCCCTGGTCGGGGTTGAAGTCGATCACCAGCACCTGCGCCGGCTTCAGCGTGACCTGCTCTTCCTTGACGAAGTTGTAGCCGGGATTGACCAGGTTGTCGTTCATCTTGACGCCGAGCTTGTAGGTGCCGGCCTTCAGCTCGAAGCGCTTGTATACCGTGCCGACGCCGTCGCGCGACAGACCGGTCGGATGCATGATGACCTCATAGAGCGGCTTGTCGTCGAGTTCCAGCACGATCTTCGTGTCGGAACGGCCGCGCGGGCAATCCAGCGGCGCGCGCATGTTGGGCGGCAGCTTGGCCAGTTCCTCGGGCGTGCGCTTGCGGCACTCGCGACCGCCGAGGTGGCTCATGGAGAGCTTCACCAGGGCGACGTCGTCGGGGATCTGCTTGTAGGTCGGGTTGGTCGAGAAATAGCCGATGAAGGCGGCAAAGGCGCCGTAGAGCACGACCTGGCCGATGATGGCGACGGGTTTAGCCATGATGAGTTCCTTCGTAGGGCCGCCCCAAGAAGGAGCAGCCATTTACACGGAGCGGGCAGGGCCCGCGAACAATCGTCACCCCCTTGCCTGGCAAGGGGGTCGGGGGGATGGCGGTCATCTGGTTCTCCGGGAATAGGCCCGAGGCATGTTGAGTACGGTGGATCCGGATTCGAGGCGGGCGCGGAAAGCATCGACGGTGACGGCGAGCTTCGCCGATTCGCTCCGCGCCACCGGGACGACCTCGATGCGTTCGAGCGGGACGCTGGCGCGCAGTTGGGGTTCGCGGGTTCGCGCCAGGCGTTCGCGTGTCCATTCCATGCCGAGGCGGAACTCGCAGCCGCCGTCGCGGCAGCCGGCGACGACCACGCCGTCGGCACCGCTGCGCAAGGCATATTCGATGAAGGAGGGCGGCAGCATGCCGGCGCAGATCAGGCTCAGGGCAACGGTGTCGGCTCCCGCCAACGGCCGCACGTCGGCGCTTTGGTCGCAGCCGAAGACGACCAGCCGGGTGCGGCCGGAAAGCGCGGCGAGGCCGGCCTCGAGTTGCTGGCGCAGGACGTCCACCGGCTGCTGCGGCATGTCGATGCCGGTGACCAGGCGCTGCTGGCTGCGGAAGGGTGTCGACGAGGGGCAGGA
>JALHNN010000332.1:0-2245 GCA_022843505.1 Sulfuritalea sp. | reverse complement strand
CAGAGGTCGGCGTCGACGATGGCGATCCGGTGGCCGCGCTTGTCCGGGTGCGGGGCCATGGTGATCGCCTCGTAGGGGCAGTCGACGTGGCAGCGGCTGCAGCCGTTGCAGTTCGGCGCGTCGACCAGCGCAATCGGCTGGCGTTGCGGATGGGGCAGGAAGGGCAGGGCGAAGAGCAGGATCGTGGCGCCGAAGATCAGCGTCCACACGGCGGCCGGCGAGGTGAGGTCGGTCAGCGGGTGGATGAAGAGGATGATCCAGTCCAGGCGCAGGCCGTTGGCCACCAGCGACAGGTCGGCCGGCGCCTCGGACAGCGCCGGCTTGACCAGGGACAGCAGCAGGAAGCTGCCCAGGGTGGCGAGCATGACGCGGCGGCTGGGCAGGTAATCGACCCGGCTGATGCGATTCACATGGGCCCAGAGGCCCAGCAGCAGCATCAGCGGCACGCCGATGTGGATGAACACCAGCACGGTGAACAGGCGGTCGTTGATCAGGTCCGGGGCGAGGAAGTTGCGCGCCGCCGGCTCGCTGAAAATGGGCAGCCAGTCGAGCAGCTCGGTGGTGGCGATGGCGGAGAACTGCGCCATGCGGTCCCAGACGATCCAGTAGCCGCCGATGCCGGAGATGAACACCAGCCAGAACAGGGGCACGCCGGTGACCCAGGAATAGAGGCGGAAGCCGTGGTAGCGGCCGTAGGCCCATTCGCGCAGCAGGTGCAGGAACATGACGATGACGAAGGCGTCAGAGGCGTAGCGGTGCAGGCTGCGCAGGATGCCGCCGAAATACCACTGCTCGCGGGATAGCCAGCCGATCGAGCTATAGACTCCCTCGATGCTGGTGTCGAGCACGATGTAGAGGTAGAGCCCGCTGGCGACGATGATCCAGAGGAAGAACAGGCCCAGCGCGCCGAGGTGGCGCAGGGGATTGTCGGCGCCACCGAAGAAGGCATCGAGCAGGTTCTCGCTGCGTTCGAAGACGGTGTGCGCGCCGCCGCGCAATGCTGCATGCAAGCTCACGTTGGGGGGTCCCGGGCGCCGGACTGGAGGCCGACTATTAGGGATTGATGATATTCAGTCGGCGGAGTTTTTCACTTGACTCGAATCAACCGGATTGAATCCGGTCCGAGCGGTATTTCTGGGTGAAGTTCCAGACGATCCAGCCAAGGAAGAAAAGGAAGCTGATGAAGCCGACGATCTCGAAATAGAGCGCGTAATTGGTGCGGTAGCGCCCGGTGATCGGGTCATACACCGAGCAGATGATGCGCAGCCGGTCGGCCAGTTCCACCAGGGTATTGGTCTGCAGCGGCAGGGGCGCGCCGGTGACCATGGCCTTGAGCGGCTCGGCGATGTCCTGCGCGGTGAAGCTCTCGCCATAGACCTGGCGCACGATGCGGCCCTCGGCATCGACGAATGTCACCTGGTTGAGGTGGTCAAAGCCGGCCGTGGTGGCGATGTAGCTGAAGCCGAAGTTCTTCGTCACCTCGTCCACGATGGCCGGCGCCGGGCTGAGGAATTCCCAGTTGGGCAGATGGATGCCGTACTGGGTGGCGAAGGCCTTCATCGCCTCGGGCGCATCGAAGGGCTGGTTGAAGCCGATGCTGACGATGTTGAAGCGGTCGGTGCCGAGCACGGCGACGGTGTTCTGCACGGCCTTCTGCAGGTTCTTGGTCGTCGTCGGGCAGACCTGGAAGCAGGCGGTGTAGATGAAATTCACCAGCATCGGCTTGCCGCGGTAGTCGGCCAGTCGCCTCGGCTTGCCCTGGCGATCGAGCAGGACATGGTCGCCGACCGACGTGCCGATCGCCGCTTGCGAGATCCTGTAGGCGGTCTCGTTGTCGAGCGTGCTCAGGGTAAGACCGCTGCGATTGCCTTGCGGCACCTGGGTCAACGCCGGAGTGCCGACGGGTGTTGCGGGCGCAGGATTCGCCGTGGCGCCAGCGCCGACTTCTGGAGCGATAACGAGCACGAGCGCCGCGAGCGCGGCTGGGAGGGCGATGCGGATCACGGGGACCGCCTGGCGGCTAAAACTGCGCGTCGATGATTGCCGCGGTGAGCACCAGCGTCAACTGGGCCAGCGAGGCATGGAAGCAGGTCATCGCCGTCTGGCGGTTGGTGTTCTGCGCCAGGCGCCAGGCTTTCTGGATGAACAGGAAGCCGCCCGTTGCGGCGCCGGCGAAGTAAATCGCGCCGAGGCCGAAAAACAGCGGAATGAAGGTCGCCGCCACCAGCGCCAGCGTGCTGGCGAA
>JALHNN010000331.1 GCA_022843505.1 Sulfuritalea sp. | reverse complement strand
TGGCGGCTGCGGCTCGCCAACGTATCCAATGCGCGCATCTACAAACTTGCATGGTCCGACGGCCGGCCAATGAGGGTGATCGCCACCGACAACGGCCTGCTATCTGGCGATGAGGGTATTCAAACGCGACCTTACGTTGTCCTCGGACCTTTCGAGCGTGTTGAACTGCTGGAAGATTTCGGCGAACGCCGTCCCGGTGCCGAGATCGCCCTCTTGAGCCAGGAATTCGCCGGCATGGGCATGGGAATGATGGGAATGATGGGGCGCGGCATGGGCAACATGATGGGTTCTGGGCAGGGCGACGAACTGAAGGTCGCCCGATTCGCGGTGTCGGCGAGCCCGCGTACCAAAGGCGCTGAGCTGCGCCTGCCGTCTCCGGAACGACAACCACCCGTGGGCACAAGGAAGCTTCATACCCGCCTTACCTTTCGCCACATGCAAGGATTCATCAATGACCGGCAGTTCGAGATGGCGGCGGTCACCGATGACGAGCGCCTGCCGCTGAATGAAGGCACTGTGTGGACCTTCGCCAACGACAGCGGCAGCATGCCCATGCCGCATCCCATGCACATCCACGGCGTACGTTTCCGCATCCTCGAGCGCAGTCTTGGCGGTGCGCCTGTCGATCTGCGTGATGGTCTGGTTGACGCCGGTTTCCAGGACACCTTTCTCATATTTCCAGGCGAACGAGTTCGTGTGCTGTTGGCACCTACCGAGCCGGGATTGTTCATGTATCACTGCCACAACCTGGAACATGAAGACGCCGGGATGATGCGCAACTGCCTGTTCGGCATGTGGCCGCGAGGACAGGAAGGATGATGACGACGGCCGGAAAACTCTTTGGAGAGGAAAGATCCAAATGAAAAACCAGCAATTTACTGAACTGCCCTTGGCAGCGCACGGTTCTGAACGATTCGAAACAGCGGGTCGGTGCCTCCGGAGAAATCTACTGCTCGCCGCATCGGTACTGGCCATAGGTGGCGGATTGTTCATGGGCACAGGCTGGGGAATCACTTCGGCCCAGGCGGCCGAGCCCAAAGTCAAAGCAGCCCCCGATGCCGCCCTCGTTGACGCCATTGTGCGCAAACTCGAAAGCGGTGGAACACTCGACCGCGCAGTCGAACGGGCACTCGGTCGTGTAGTGGCGAGCCAACAAGGGAGTCAGCGCAAAACACAGGAAAAGCAACAGGCGCAAGCGGCAAAACGCGCACAACTGGCGCGCAAGGTTGTGCCAAACCGCGACCACATTCGCGGTACAGCGGCGGCAGACATTTCCCTGATCGAATACTCGGACTTTGAATGTCCCTACTGCAAGCGCTTCCACGGTACGCCAAGCGACGTGCTCAAGCGTCACGACGGCAAAGTGAACTGGGTTTACCGCCACTTTCCGCTTGAGTTTCACAATCCTGCGGCGCGGCGGGAAGCAATTGCCAGCGAATGTGCGGCGAAGCTTGGCGGCAATGACATTTTCTGGGAGTTCATCGATGAGGTCTTCGCAAACACGCAGTCAAACGGCAAGGGGCTCCCGGAAGGAAAAGCCGAGGGAGTCATCGCTGCTGAATTGGGAATGAAGCCGGAGGAGTTTTCACGCTGCATGGAGGATTCAGCGATAGCGAAACGGGTGGACGAAGATTCTGCTGACGGCGCAGCCGCGGGAGTTTCCGGTACGCCAGCTACGGTTGTCCGCAATAACCGCACTGGCGTCAGCGAATGGGTAGTCGGTGCTCAGCCACCGGCGGCATTCGATGCGGCCATTCAGCGAGTTCTCAAGGCGAAATAGCAACGGCGATGAACATGAACCAGCAATTCAGCAACCGTCCGACATGATCGAACCATCAACCCTCGGTCTTGCCGGCGCGGTTGCCGCTGGCTTTGTCTCCTTCCTCTCGCCGTGCGTGCTACCGCTGGTGCCCGCTTATGTTTCCTATATCGCCGGCCAGTCACTGCATGACCCGCAGGCAAACATGAGTGCCCGTACCCGGATGAATGCTGGCGTTCTCAGCATCTTTTTTGTGCTGGGTTTCAGCGCGGTGTTTATCACTCTCGGCGCCAGCGTTACGGCTCTTGGCCAGTTGTTGCTGAGTTACCGGGACGTGGCCAACATCGTCGGCGGCGTTATCGTTATCGCCTTTGGTCTGTTCATGCTCGGACTGATGAGGCACGTCACATGGTTTCATCGGGATTTCCGCTTTCATCCGCGTCTTGCCAGTGGACATCCAGGCGGCGCGCTGGTGCTTGGGGTTGCCTTTGGCTTCGGCTGGACACCCTGCATTGGCCCGGTGCTTGGCGTAATCCTGACCGCAAGCGCCATGCAGGATTCGGTTTCCGGCGGCGTCACATTGCTTTCTGCCTACGCGCTGGGCCTGGGCATACCTTTCATACTGTCTGCAGTATTCATGCGCGAACTGGTCGGCCGGCTGAAGGTGTTGCGCCATGCCGGACGCCCGCTACAGGTCGTCGCGGGCTTGATCATGGTGCTGATGGGCTTGGCGATGGTGACCGGCCGGCTGACGGAATTCAGCTATTGGCTGCTCGAACAGTTCCCGATACTCGGCCGGATCGGATGAATAAGGCGCAGCAAAGAAGTGTTTCCACGTGGCAAGCAGTTCGCCGCACATTCCCACGCAACTTGGAGGTTCAAATGATTACAAAACGCACGATAACCATGATGCTCACCGCAACCATATTAGCCAGCACCAGCGGCCTGGCGCTCGCGGCCGACCAATATCCAAAAAATCAGCAGGCAAGCTCAACGTCAAGCATGCCAGGCATGGGGGCCATGCCTATGGGTCAAGGCATGATGGATGGCGGCGCGATGACGGGCAGCGGGGGCATGATGGGTAGCGGCGGCATGATGGGCATGATGCATTCCTGCCAAAAAATGATGGACGGCGCCTTGTCGGTGAACACCATGATGCTGCGCTTGCCATCAGGAAACGAAAAGCTCGAATTCCAGATGCACGCCGAGATGATTCAGAAAATTGGCGAAATCGCCATCAAGTACGCGGACAGAATCAAGGAAGCGAAATGAGCGGGATGTTTCGCACCCGCTCGTACTTGCTGGTTTGCATCACGCTAGTGATAGGCTTACCCGGCCTGAACGGCCTGGCGGCCGCGACCGAGTCGACTCAGGGTAGCACCGTCGCTCTCGCCTTCGACGGCGCCAGCCGAACGCTGCTCAAGGCAACCACCGGCGCCCTTTATCGAAGCGACGACGATGGCAGGCATTGGAATCAGATCAAGCTGCCGCTGGGTCCCGATACCCGTCGTATCGCATCGGTCGCTGTTGCCTCGGGCGGCAAGGGTGTCCTCTATGTCGCGGGCGCGGGTCTCGGCGTGTTGCGTAGTAACGATGGCGGCGCTAGTTGGGTGGCGCGCAACGACGGTCTGCCGGGTACCGATGTCGCTGCCATCGCGACCCATGCCGACCAAGCTGAAACCGTTTTTACGATCGTGTCCGGACACGGTATTTATCGCAGTCAGGATGGCGGGCTAGGCTGGAAGTTGATGGATGCCGGACCACGAGGCGGTATCCAGCGCCTGATGCACTCGAACATGGCGGGCAGCATGCAGACCGGGTGGTTCTTCGCTGCCACGGCAAAGGGCGTTCGTCGTGCCATGGATTGTTTTTGCGGCTGGCGCGATGCCGGTGGTCTTGGCGGTAATGTTGCCGCTATCGCCTACGATCCGCGTCGGCCGCTGAACGTCTTTGCGGCGACAGACGCGGGCCTTCTTCTTAGCCAGGACGGTGGCGAGAAATGGTCGGGCGTGAACGCGCCCGCAGCGAAAATGACGGCGCTTGTTGCCACGCCATCCGGAATTCTCTATGCGGCAGCAGCCGACGGAAGTCTGTTCCGCAGCAACGACGGCGCCAAGACCTGGGAGCGCGTGAATGCCTAGTCCATTGAAACAATGAGATCGCACCCCATATGAGGTGAATGGGAAAAATGAACTTGAGCAAGACCGAACGGGAGGAGCTGACCAGCTTGCAACGCAAGCGTGCGGCGCCAGTG
>JALHNN010000330.1 GCA_022843505.1 Sulfuritalea sp. | reverse complement strand
GCGGGCCGGCGTGCCGTTAAACACAGCGTCCTAAGTTATTGCGCATGGCAATGAGATCGTTCACGCTCGTGGTCCATGAGGCCGCTAATGATTTCCGACCGCGAGGAGATGATCCTCGCGCTGCAGGACGAGATTCGGCGCAGCCCCGACGCGCGCTACGATCATCGGTTGCACGGGGTGTTGCTGGTGGCGCAGGGTTTGAGTTGTCGGGAGGTGGCCCGCCGATTGGGCGATGCGCCGCGGTCGGTCGAGAACTGGGTGCATCGGTTCGAGCAGGATGGTTTTGCCGGCCTGGCCGACGGGCAGCGCGAGGGGCGACCTTCGCGGTTAAACCCAAAACAGAGGGCGAAAGTAGAGGAGGCTCTTCGGCGCAGCCCCGCCCATTACGGGTTGCCGGCTCAGCTTTGGGACGGCCCGTTGCTGTCGTCCTTTTTGAAGAAACAGTTCGGAGTGACCCTGCGCGTGCGCCAGTGCCAGCGACTCTTCCGGCGATTTGGATTCCGTTTGCGCACACCGCGGCCGGAGGTCGGTCAAGCGGATCCAGCGGCGCAAGCGGCAGTAAAAAAAACTCCTGTTGCTGGCGGCCGACCCCGCCGTCGATCTTTGGGCGCTGGATGAAGTTCATTTCCAGCAGCACGGCAGCCGGTGTCGGATGTGGATTGCGCCGGAAGTGCGGGATCCGATCTGCGTTCATGCGCCGACGCGAAAAAGCATCAGCTACTTCGGAGCGGTTAGAGTGCGCGACGGCAAACTGTGCACGCTCCCACCGTCTGGTCACTTCGATGCCCAAACCTGCTGGAAATTCCTGCGCCATTTGCGACGCATCAGCTCCCGAGCGGGCCGGCGCGTGGTGGTCATCATCGATAACGCCAAATACCACCACGCCACGCTCCACGCCGCTTGGCGCCTCGCGCAGCAACCCGACTTCACGCTGCTCTTCCGTAAGCGACAACCGGCGGACAGCCTAGTGGTGTAACCGGAAAAGCGTTACGGTGGGGGGAATGAAGCCCGAGGAAACGAAACCGAGCGTGACGGAGATAAAAGGGCGAAGGCGTCCGCAGGCGAACGAGCGGGAGAAGGTCCTGGCGGCGTGGGCGGCAAGCGGGCAGACGGTGGAGGAAGTGGCGGGAGCGACGGGTTGGTCGACGTGGACTTTGTATCGGTGGCGGGCGGAGGCGCGTGGCGAGAGGACGCCGCGGCCGCGACGCCGGAGGGAGCGGGCGCTCGTGGCGGTGCCGGCGCCGGTGGCGACCGCCAGTGGGGAGTGGGCGGCGGAGGTGTTGACGACGACGGGAATGCGAATGCGCCTGGCGGCAAACTGTGCCGTGGGGTGGGCAGGCCAGCTGGCGCGGGAGCTTAACCGATGCTGAGCATCGGGCCCACAACCCGGGTTTATCTGCGCCCCGGGGCGACCGATTTACGCCTCGGCTATGAGGGGCTCTATCAATTTGCACGGGCGATCGTCGGCGACGGCGCGGAGCCGCTGGTGAACCAGCAGGTGTTCGCCTTCTGCAACCACAGCCGCACCCGGCTGAAGTTATTGCTGCATGACGGTTCGGGCCTCTGGTTGTGTGCCAAGCGGCTCGACGCCGGACGCTACACCTGGCCGGTGGCCGGGGCGGTGGACCCGGTGACGGCGGCGCAGTTGTGGGCGCTGGTCGCCGGACTGGAAGTGAGCGGCTGGAAAAAGCACTGGCGCCGCTGATTTTTTCGTCCGGATGGACCGAAGAATCTTGCTTTGACGCTTAAGGTATCCATATTGTGGATATGTCAACGCCGTCCACCGACTCTGCCACCTTGCTGGCGCTGCTCGTGGCCGAGCGCACCGCGCACGCGGTGACGCAGGCGGAACGTGACACCGCGCGAGTGCTGCTCCAGCACACCGCCCTGGAGCGCGACGCGGCGAAAGCGAAGTTGCAGGCCCTGCTCAAGCGCTACTTCGGGCGCTCCTCGGAAAAACTCGACCCGAACCAGCTCGCGCTGGCGTGGGCCGCCGTCGAGGCCGACCTGGCGCTTGTCACTCCGCCGCCGCCGGTCGTGCCGGTCGCGAGCAAACCCCGGACGCCCTCGGTGCGGCGAGCGCAGCGGTTGGAAGACTTGCCGGTGCTCGAGACGATCCTCGTGGATTTGCCCGCGGCCGAGAAGTTCGCGCCGGACGGCTCCGCCTTGCTCAAGATCCGGGAGGAAATTACCGACGAGGTCGATTACCAGCCGGGCAAACTGTTCCGTCGTCAGATTATCCGGCCGGTGTATGCGAGCCCGCGTCATGCGGGTGAACCCAAGATCGCGGACTTGCCCGCGCGCGTTATTGCCGGCGGCCAGGTCGGGCCGGGCTTGATCGCCCATGTCCTGCTTTCGAAGTATGCCGATGCCATTCCGCTCTATCGGCAGGAGGCCATGCTGCAACGCCTCGGTCCCTGCTTTACCCGACAGGCCATGGGCCAGTGGGTCGAACACGGCGCCAGTCTGTTCCAGCCGGTTTACCGTGAACTGCAAAAAATCGCCGCGGGCAGCGGTTACGTCCAGGGTGACGAGACGCCGATTCGCGTGCTCGATCCCGCTCGACCCGGCGCCGCCCGAGAAGCGTGGTGGTGGACTTTCCTCGCGCCCGGGCCGGGGGTCGTCGTGTTCGACTTCCAATTGACGCGCAGTCACGAGCCCGCGCTCGCTTTCCTGCGCCGGTTTCGCGGCGTGTTCCAGACCGACGGCTATGCGGGATATCTCAAAGCGCTGCGGCTTTTGCCGGAGGCGGAGCGGACCGGGATTGTTCACGTCAATTGCATGGCCCACTGCCGGCGCTACTTTGTGGCGGCGCTGGAGTCCGGTGATGAGCGCGCCGCGCCTTTTCTCGCCTATCTCGGGGCGCTCTACGCCATCGAAGCCGAGTTGCGCGATGTGACGCCGGAGGCACGGGCGCAAACGCGCGCCACCCGCTCGCTCGCCTGGCTCGTGCCGATGGAAATGGCGCTCACCCGCGCCGCCACCGATCTGACGATCCTGCCGCAGAGCAACCTCTTCAAGGCGGTAAGCTACGCGCGCGAACGCTGGGCGGAACTCACTCGCTACGCGGCACCCGGCTACGGCCACGTCCACATCGATTCCAATGCGGTGGAACGAACCATCAGACCCAGCGCCGTCGGGAAAAAGAATTTCCTCTTCGTCGGCCATCCTGACGCCGGCTGGCGCTCGGCGGTGCTCTATTCGATCCTCGGCACCTGCAAGCTCCAGGGCGTCAACGAATGGAGCTACCTGACCTGGGCGCTCCCGCGCCTCGCCGCCGCCACCAATCACACCGCGGCCGCGTTTACCCCGCAACGCTTCGCCCAACTCCCCCGCTGATTCGTCCACCGCAGCGTTCGTTGTCCTCTTCATCTCGCCGAGCGTAACACCGCGAAGTTCTCCCGGCTACCCTGTGCTCGCGTAGCCGCTTACGGTCAACTGATGCTCTACGCCCTGCGAAACGGCTACGTGCTGGTGACGCCGGGGGGCGTGCTCTATCCCGGTTTCCGCCGTCAGCTCGAAAAAATCCGCGGGGCAGAGGTAGCCGTGCCTACCAAGGCGCCGCAGCCGGAGCCGGCGAGTTTCGAGCGGCGGCGGCTTTTCGTCGCTCCGAACTGAAGTGCGTTCACGGCCAGGAATCCAACGTCACGCCGCTGTCGTCCTTGATCACGACGGCAGCGGGCGCGACGACGGATTTCCGAAAGAGCACGAGGTTGAAGCCGGGAAAGCCGCGTTCCTTCGCCGCGTCCGAAGGAAAGCGGATGCCATGCAGCCGATCCTGGGTCGCCACCACCGCGCCGAGTTGCTGGGTCAAACTCGGACCGGGGGAGGATAGCGCCCGCCACGAGGCGAACAGGTCCGCCGCCTTCAGGCCGAGGGCATCCACGACAGCGGCGTCGGTCAGATCCAGCACGAGGACGTTCGCGTGAATCCAATACGTGACGCTCTGCGTCGTCTTCCCGCCGCGATAGCGTTCGAATTCGGCGCCAGCCGTCGGCATGTCCGCCGAGCAGTAG
>JALHNN010000329.1 GCA_022843505.1 Sulfuritalea sp. | reverse complement strand
GCTGCGCGAATTCCTCGCCGCTCCCGGCGCGTCCGACGGCGAAGATTTACATGCGCTGCTGGGCATGCGCTGGCGCGAAAAGGCCGTCAGCGGCATGGTCAGGGAGGGCGATGTGATCCGCCGCGACGTGCCGCAGCGGCTGCTGTATTTCGCCGACCACACCCTGGGAGAAATCGCCGTCGACCAGGACGCCACCCGCGAACTCCTGCGCCAGGCCGCGTTCGACAGCCTCGCGCGCGGCTTCGCCGCCTGCGTCGCCGAGCTGCGCCAGCTGCGGCTCGATGCCAGCACCGCCTTGCAGATCGAGCGCGCGCGCAATGGACGTACGGAGCGCCGCCTGGAACTGGAAGCCAGGCAGCGCGACGCCATCGCTTCGCTGACGCCCGAGCGCCTGCTCGATGCCTATGCGGAATGGCTGGCCGGCGCGGACCGGCGCGTCTATCTGAAGCAGAACGAGATCCGCGTCGATCGCATGGGCGTGATCGCCGACGGCCCGGCGCCGGACGGGGATCTTGCCACCCTGCGGCTGCCCGAACTGGTCGGCCGCGATCGCCGGCAATGGAACGTGCTGGTGGTGAGGATACGGCGCGAGGACGCGCTGGAGGCCCTCAGCCGGCGCGACGAGGCGAACCGCTACATCCTGATCTGAAGCGGGCGATCAGTCGCCGCTGGCGATGGTCATCACCAGCGCGCCTTCGGCCACGTGCTGGCCTTCCTCGACGAAAATCTCGACCACCCGCCCGGCATGCGGCGACTGGATGTCGAGGGCGACCTTGCCGGTTTCCAGGGTGATCACGTTGTCGTCGAAGTTCACGGTGTCGCCCGGCTTGACCAGGATTTCCCAGACCGTGATGTCGCCCTGGGCGCAGTTGCCGCAGGTCTCCCAGCACTCGGGATAGATCGGGATGCGGAGTTTGTGCAGCTGGCTCACGCGTGGAAACGTGCGACGAAGGCGCCCTGGCAGCCGGGGGGTAGGGCGATGCGCACGTGGTGGCCGCTGCCCGGGGCGACGGCGGTTGGCGCGCCTTCGGCGTTGCGCATGGACTCGATGATGACCTCGAGGTTGCCTTGCGGGCGGATGATCTCGAGGCGGTCGCCGACGGCGAAGCGGTTCTTCACCGCGATCTCGGCCAGGCCCTGCTCGTCGTAGCCGGTGACGTCGCCGACATACTGGCTGCGGCTGGATTCGGAACTGCCGCGCAGGTAGTTCTGGTAGTCGCGGTCGGGCCGGCGCTCGTAGAAGCCGGCGGTGTAGCCGCGGTTGGCGAGGCCGTCGAGCTGGCCGATCAGGCGCGCATCGAAGGGCCGGCCGGCGACGGCATCGTCGATCGCCTGACGGTAGCTCTGGCAGGAGCGCGCGACGTAGTAGGGTGACTTGGTGCGGCCCTCGATCTTCAGCGAATCGACACCGATCTCGGCCAGCCTGGCCACGTACTCGATGGCGCGCAGGTCTTTCGAGTTGAGGATGTAGCTGCCGTGCTCGTCTTCCTCGATCGGCATGTATTCGCCGGGACGCTCGCGCTCCTCGATCAGCCAGGCGCCGGGGCGGCGCAGCCTGGCCGGCGCGGCGGCCGTGAGAGTCGGCGCTGGTGACACGGTGATCGGGCGCGGTGCGGCGAGATCGACATCGCCGCTGGCGTCCTCGACGCCTTCATGGACCGTGTAGTCCCAGCGGCAGGAATTGGTGCAGCTGCCCTGGTTGGGATCGCGGTGGTTGAAATAGCCGGAAAGCAGGCAGCGCCCGGAGTAGGCGATGCACAGCGCGCCATGGACGAAGACTTCGAGTTCGGTGTCCGGGCATTCCTGGCGGATCTCGGTGACTTCGTCGAGCGACAGTTCGCGCGACAGGATCACCCGCGTCACGCCGGTGCGGCGCCAGAACTTCACCGCCGCGTGGTTGACCGTATTGGCCTGCACCGAGAGGTGGATGGGCATCTCGGGCCAGCGTTCGCGGATCATCAGCATCAGGCCGGGGTCGGCCATGATCAGGGCATCCGGCTTGAGCGCCATTACCGGCGCCATGTCCTCGAGATAGGTCTTGAGCTTGGCGTTGTGCGGCAGGATGTTGCTGACCAGGTAGAACTTGCCGCCGCGCGACTGCGTGGCTTCGATCCCGGCAGCCAGGTTGTCGAGCGTGCCGAAGTCGTTGTTGCGCACGCGCAGGCTGTAGCGCGGCTGTCCGGCGTAGATCGCGTTGGCGCCGAAGTCCAGCGCCGTGCGCGCCATCTGCAGCGAGCCGGCCGGGGCCAGCAGCTCGGGTGCTTTCACCGGGCGGGTATGCGGAGGTCGGCGGTGACGCGGCCGATCAGCGCCAGTTCGTCTTCGTGCGGCGGATCGCGGAAATCCTCGGCCAGCGCGGCCGCCTCCCATTCGCGCATGGCGGGGTGGGCGAGCAGGGTGGCCAGGTAAGCGGCGGCGGCGCCCTGCGGGGCGATGCCATAGGTACGGAAGCGATACGCGACCGGCGCGTAGAAGGCATCGACCGCGCAGAAGGCGGCGCCGGCCAGGAAGGGGCCGCCGAAGCGCGCCAGGCCTTCGTTCCACAGACGCTCGATGCGCGCGACGTCGGCCAGCAGTTCGGGAGAGCGCTGCGCCACGTCGACGCGCACACCGACGTTCATGCCGTGCTGGCCGCGCAGCGCCGTGAATCCGGAGTGCATTTCGGCGGCGGCCGAGCGCGCCCAGGCGCGGGCGACGGCGTCGGCCGGCCAGATGCCGGCATGGCGCTCGGCAAGGTATTCGGCGATGGCCAGCGAATCCCAGACCCGGGTATCGCCATCGACCAGCCAGGGCACCTTGCCCGAGGGCGAGATCTCGCGGAAGTCCGGCGCGCTGCCGCGGGTGAAGGGGTGCAGCACTTCGTCGAAGGCGATGCCCAGCGCGCGCATCAACACCCAGGGCCGCAGCGACCACGAGGAATAGTTCTTGTTGGTGATGTGCAGAACGTAGTTCACGGCCGGATGGTCTCGTCGAGCGTGATGTCGACCATCAGGTCGTGCGAGATGCGCTCGAGTTCGCGCGTCAGGGCGCCGGCATCGAGCCCGGGCGCGGCGGTCAGTTCGGCCGTGGCGTGGAACAGCACGGCGGCCGACATCGGTGCGCTCGAGGTATGCGTCTCCAGGCTTTCGACGTTGACCGCGTGGTTGGCCAGCACCATGGACACCTCGCGCACGATGCCGATGCGGTCGTGGCCGACCAGCGCCAGCTTCAATCGCCGTCCCGCCGGCGCCGACTTTTGCGCGGCGGCCGCTTCGACGGTGACCTTCAGGCCGCCGAGTTTGCCCAGCGCGGCCGTCAGCGCGGCGGCATTCGCGCCATCCACGCCGACTTCGACGATGCCGGCGAACTTGCCGGCAAGCTGCGCCATCGAGGATTCCAGCCAGTTGCCTTGATGGGCGCTGATCACGGCCGAGAGCTCGCCGACCAGGCCGGGACGGTCGTCGCCGATGACGGTGAGGACAAGATGTTGGTTCTGGTTCATGCCAGCTCCTCCATTGGCACGCAACTGCAGAACAGGTTGCGATCGCCATACACGTCGTCGATGCGATTGACGTAGGGCCAGAACTTGTTCTCCGCCACCCAGGGCAGCGGGAACACCGCCTGCTCGCGGGTGTAGGGCCGGGTCCATTCGCCCATCATGTCGGCCTCGGTGTGCGGCGCGTGCTTGAGCGGGCTTTGCTCCAGCGTCCAGACGCCGGTTTCAATCTGGCGGATCTCGTCGCGGATGCTGCACATCGCGGCGCAGAAGCGGTCGAGCTCGGCCTTGTCCTCGGATTCGGTGGGTTCCACCATCAGCGTACCGGCGACCGGAAAGCTTACCGTCGGCGCATGGAAGCCGTAGTCCATCAGGCGCTTGGCGATGTCGATCTCGGCCACGCCGGTCGCCGCCTTGATGGCGCGCACGTCGAGGATGCACTCGTGGGCGACGCGGCCCTGGCTGCCGGTGTAGAGCACCGGGTAGTGGTCCTTGAGCTTGGCCGCGACGTAGTTGGCGTTGAGGATCGCGAGCTCGGTGGCGCGGG
>JALHNN010000328.1 GCA_022843505.1 Sulfuritalea sp. | reverse complement strand
GGTGAAGAAGCGCATCAGGATGTGGGGCAGACCGGCGGTGCCGAACATCAGCGCCATGCCGACCGATACGGCCGAGACCGGATCGTTGATCAGTGCTCCCGGACCCATGATCGCGTCGCCCTTGGTGTGCACCTCGACCGCGCGGGCCGCCAGCTTCTCGAAGTCGAAGCCGAACTGCCACATCACCGCCACGGCCATGAAGGTTGCGCCGGTCAGCAGCATCACCGCCTTGATGATCTGCACCCAGGTCGTCGCCGTCATGCCGCCGAACAGCACGTACATCATCATGATGGAGCCGACCAGGGCCACCGCGACCATGTAGTCGAGGCCGAACAGCAGCTTGATCAGCTGGCCGGCACCCACCATCTGGGCGATCAGGTAGAAGGCCACCACCACCAGCGAACCGGTGGCCGCGAAGGTGCGGATCGGGCCCGCGTCGAAGCGGTAGCCGGCAACGTCGGCGAAGGTGAACTTGCCCAGGTTGCGCAGGCGCTCGGCCATCAGGAAGGTGATGACGGGCCAGCCGACGAGCCAGCCGATCGAGAAGATCAGGCCGTCGAAGCCGGACGCGAACACCAGGCCGGAAATACCCAGGAAGGACGCGGCGGACATGTAGTCGCCGGCGATCGCCAGGCCGTTCTGGAAGCCGGTGATGCCGCCACCCGCGGTGTAGAAGTCAGCCGCGGTCTTGGTCTTGCCGGCGGCCCACTTGGTGATGTACAGGGTGACGCCGACAAAGATGCCGAACATCGCAATGGCGGTCCAGTTGGTCTGCTGCTTGGCCGCCTGACCGAGGTCGGCGCCCGCCGCGAGGGCAGCGCCGGCGACGGACAGAGCCGCGACGGCAACGAGGATTTGCTTGAGTTTGCTCACTTGGAGGCCTCCTTGACGATCTCGTCCTTGGTCGCGTCGAATTCGGTGTTGGCGCGGCGCACGTAGATCCAGGTAATGACGATGGTGAAGACCAGCACGCCGATGCCCATCGGGATGCCGACGGAGATGACGCCGCCCGGGGACAGCTTCTGGGCGAGGAAGGGCTTGTTGAAGGCAATCAGCAGGATGTAACCGAAGTACACGACCATCATGAGCATGGTCATGATGTTCGAGTACACATTCCGGGTGCTGACGAACTGCAGAAACTTCGGATTTTTTGTAATCCGAGCGACGACGTCGTCTTGACTCATTGGTGTCCTCCGGAGGTGGAAGGGATTATTGAAATTGAAATTGGTGGTAATGCAACGCATCATGTTACGCGGAGGCTCTTACGAAGGACTTACGCTGGCTGTAAGCAAGGCGTCAGCCGGTGATCGGTGATCGCCGGCACCCGGGGCTTTGACGCGGCTTTGCCGACCGCCTATAATCCGCAGCCTTTCCGGCCAGGTAGCTCAGTTGGTAGAGCAACGGACTGAAAATCCGTGTGTCGGCAGTTCGATTCTGCCCCTGGCCACCAGTATCAAAACGGCTCTCCTTCGGGAGTGCCGGGTTTCCCATAAGGCCGCACATAGTGCGGCCTTATGCTTTTATTTGGGGAAGTGCGGACTTTTGCTTTATTCGGCCCATCGTAGCTTTCGGGTTCTCCTTTAGGGGCCCAATCATGGCGAGCCGCCTGCGTATTTCGCTCTATAGCCTCGCTCGTAAAGACCTATTGCCGGCAGGTCGTCAGCCTCAGCGGTCATTAGCTGCGTTGTCATCGGGGGTCCAAGCTTTTCTTGCACGGGCGTCGTTGTCGCGGTAGTCGGCATCGTTGCGCCGCTTGGTCTGCTGCCAGCGCCGACGGCGTTCGCGCTGGCATTCCGGATCGGTGCAGTAGGTCTGATTGGGGTTCTGAGGCCGAGGGGTGAAAGGGCGGCCACATGCATTGCAGGTCTTTGTCTCCATAACAGTCTCCGATAAAAAGACTGTATGGAAACGCCGTGTTGGCCGATGGTGCGGCTATTGGCTGGAGATTGTGGGGATGTGGTTGCTACGTTTAACCAGGATCATCTGGTTGGCCATTCTTGCCGACGGCAACCGTTTGATCAGCGCAACGCGTTTAGCATCTTCTCGGCCTCGGGCCATGGGAGACGACGTTTGCCTTGCTTCATTTTGTTGAGGGCATTCATTGCGTCATCTACTGTCAGCAGCTGATTTTCGACCATCGCGCACAGCAGCCCGATGGTACCCATGACCGTGATTTGTTCCTTGCTGGCGACGATTCGAAGATTTGCGTCGCCGGTCAGCAAGGTACAGGTCTCCTGCTTTGCAAGTGCGAGCGCCAAGTAGTCGTTGTGACTGGGCTGCGGACCATTCTTCGCCGGGAGCGTATGGTTGTATTGGCTCGGCAACAACTGGGCATACTTCACATAGTCGCCGGTCACTTCCATGATCTGCAAGCCCAAGTACTCGAGGCCAGGCGTGCCTGGCTCGATTTCTTCGTAGTAGAGAAGATCGGGGATGCCGAGCTGCACAGGAAGCTGGAAGAGCGTTTCCATCAACGCTCCAGCTTCCATGTCGATCAATATATTGGCATCACTGATGAGCAACCGCATCCGATGACTCCAGCTGGCGTTCTTTGTGGAAGCGCATCATCGGGATGCCCAGCAATTCAGCCGCCTTGCTCTCAGAGATGTACTGCTCGGCCAAGGCGCGATACACCAGTTGATCGAACAGTCGTGGTTGTTCCTGCGGCAGCGGATCGCCCGGTTCAGCTTTACGCCATCCCTTGGCAGAAAACCGCTTGACCATCATCAGATGCGCGGCATCGGTGATTACGCCGCATTGTTTTGCGCGGTGTAGCCAACCTGCCATCGACAATCCGAACTCGTGCTTGAGCACATACAGTTCTTGCCATTCCAGCGCGTGGCGTTGCTGCCCTAACAGTTGGGTTACTGCGACATGTGGCGCCAGAAAAGCGCCTGCGAATCGGTCACAAGCCTTCTCTTCATTGATGTCATCGGCCAGTCGGCCCTCCAGCAGGAGGTGCCCAAGCTCGTGAGCTAGAGTGAACCGCTGCCGGTCCCCAGGCCAGCGCTTGGAAACGGCCACAACCGGATATTCCCGTCCGTCCTCGGTGCGCGCAGTTGCAGTCAGTCCAGAAAAGCCTGGGTTCTCTTCATCGACCACGATGACGAGCAACCCTAGCCCTTCAAGAGTGTCAGTGAGGTCGGCAATTGGATTCATGCCCAACTGCCACGCGTTGCGGACTCGGTCAGAGAAAGTCTCGATCGCATCCAGTGTCGCTACCTGCTCTGGCAAGTCGGCCGGAGGAGCAAACGCCAAGAGGGGCGACTCGGGAAATGCGCCTAGTAGCTCAACTCGCTTTTCCACCAGTTCGACAACTTTGATCTTCAGCGCGTCCTGTGCAGTCTTGCCGAAGGTCGAGAGCTTACGAAACTCGGGCTGCAGCAATTCAACCGTGTGGGATCGGAAAAAATACTCAGTACGGATCCCGCAGGCACGAGCCAGCTTGAGCAGTTGGGAAGACGAGGGGGTCAGAAGGCCCTTTTCGTACTTTTGGATGGCGGTGTGAGAAACACCAACTTGCTCACCCAAACCACCCAACGTCAGTCCTGCCGCCAATCGTGCTTGACGAATGCGATCAGCAATCATGATCGCCCCCCTAGAGTTGGTTTAAAATTGTTAGTATTCTATAAGAAATTTAAACCAAAGAGAAGCCCCCTTCATGCCAAACAGAGACTTGAGCATTGGGAGACCGCAACAAGAACTGGTGTTAGTGCGAACTTATGCCCAAGAGGTCCTTGATTTTGCAATCTTTTGCTTTTCTTGCACACGACGAACGTTCACAGTTTGGTCAAAAAGCATCCCAACCTAGTCCCGATTGTGCAAACTTATGCATCTTTTTTGTGCGGTAATTTGCCTAAGACGGCAGGGAGCCGTTTTCGTTTTGTGGCCCAGTCAATCAATCGAAGCGACGAGTCACCGCATCCGTGAGGCGTTTCCTGAATTCAAAATCGGCATAGGGGACGGCCATCATAGGCCGTACCCCTGCCACACCACCCGGCATGCGGGTCCGCACCGGGCGGTTCGAGAAGTTGAGGTCATGAG
>JALHNN010000327.1:3295-4053 GCA_022843505.1 Sulfuritalea sp. | reverse complement strand
GATCTTGCCCGAGCCCGGCGGGTATTCGGTGTCCTTGGTCACCGGGTTGCCGGCAAAACCGGGCGGCTTCTTGTAGTTGCCCGTGGTGTCGTGGCAGACGATGCAATCGACGTTTTCCTGCGAGCTGAAGTCGAAGTTGGCGTCCTTCCAGCCGTAGCCGACGTGGCAGGAGGTGCAGGAGGCATAGTTGGAGGGAATCGAGATGCAGAAGTTATTGAGCACATTCTTCTTGCCCAGTTTCTGCTTCGTGTCGGGATTGAGGAATTCCCATTTCCAGTGCTTGGTGCGGTGGATCTGGCCGGCGGCCTCGGTATGGCAACGCAGGCAGGCCTTGGTGACCTCGGGCCCGGAGTTGAAGACTTCCTGCAACTCCTTGAATTTGCTGTGATCGGCGGTGGTGGTGAGCTTGACGGGCTTGGCGTCGGGTTTGGCTTCTTCAGCCAGTGCGTGGCCGGCAGTGGCCAGCCAGCCGGCACAGCCCAATGCCAGAGCGAGTTTGATATATCGGGTGTCCATGATGCGCCCCCAGGGGTATAAGTAGTTCAGACAATTCGCAAATCATTATCTGCTTATATACCTATGTGGTTTTGACCAAGGTCAAGAAACCTGCTTGCCTTGGTAGTTTCCGCAGCGGTGGATCAGGAAAGCTGGGCGATGTCCCTGACAGCGCCGGTATCGGCGGAGGTGGTCATGGCAGCATAGGCCTTGAGCGCCGATGAAACCTCGCGCTGCCGGTTGATCGGCTTCCAGGCGTCGGT
>JALHNN010000327.1:0-3285 GCA_022843505.1 Sulfuritalea sp. | reverse complement strand
ACCTTGCCCATGCCCTTGGATTTCAGGTACGAGGTCGGGTAGAGCATTTCCTGCATGCCCGGTCCGCCTTTCGGCCCTTCATAGACGACAACGACGATGTCGCCGGCAACGATCTGGTCGCCGAGAATCTTCTCCACCGCTTCCTCCTGCGACTGGCAGACGCGGGCGCGGCCGGTGAATTTCAGGATCGATTCATCGACGCCGGCGGTCTTGACGATGCATCCCTTCTCGGCGATGTTGCCGTAAAGCACGGCCAGTCCGCCGTCCTGCGAGTAGGCATGGGCCCGGTCGCGGATGCAGCCGCCGCTGCGGTCGAGATCGAGCGTTGGATAGCGCCGGCTTTGCGAGAAGGCGACCTGGGTCGGCACGCCGCCGGGGGCGGCGCGATAGAACTCATGCACCGCCGGCGAATGGTTGCGCTTGACGTCGCAGCATTCGAGCTGCTCGGCGATGCTGGGGTAGAGCACGGTGGGGCAATCGCGGTTGATCAGTCCGGCGCGGTCGAGTTCGCCCAGTATGGCCATGATGCCGCCGGCGCGATGCACGTCCTCCATATGGTACTTCTGGGTCGCCGGCGCCACCTTGGCCAGGCAGGGCACCTTGCGCGACATGCGGTCGATGTCGGCGAGGGTGAAATTGACCTCGCCTTCCCGCGCCGCAGCCAGCAGGTGCAGCACGGTATTGGTCGAGCCGCCCATGGCGATGTCGAGCGCGATCGCGTTCTCGAAGGCGGCAAAGCTGGCGATAGAGCGCGGCAGCACGGACGCGTCCTCCCCGCCGTACCAGCGCTGGCAAAGTTCGACGACAACACGGCCGGCCTTGCGAAACAGCTTTTCGCGGTCGGCATGGGTCGCCAGTACCGAACCGTTGCCGGGCAGCGACAGGCCCAGTGCCTCGGTCAGGCAGTTCATCGAGTTGGCCGTAAACATGCCCGAGCAGGAGCCGCAGGTCGGGCAGGCGGACCGTTCCATGGCAGCGACGTCGGCGTCGCTGTTCTTGCTGTCGCCGGCCTCGATCATGGCGTCGATCAGGTCCACCATGCGGTACTCGCCGTGCCACTTGACCTTGCCGGCCTCCATCGGTCCGCCGGAGACGAAGACGGTCGGGATATTCAGTCGCAGGCAGGCCATCAGCATGCCCGGCGTGATCTTGTCGCAGTTGGAGATGCAGACCATGGCATCGGCGCAGTGGGCATTGACCATGTATTCGACCGAATCGGCGATCAGTTCGCGCGAGGGCAGCGAATACAACATGCCGCCGTGGCCCATGGCGATGCCGTCATCGACGGCGATGGTGTTGAACTCCTTGGCGACGCCGCCGGCCGCCTCGATCTCGCGCGCGACCAGCTGGCCGAGGTCCTTCAGATGCACGTGGCCCGGCACGAACTGGGTGAAGGAATTCACCACGGCAATGATCGGCTTGCCGAAGTCGCCATCCTTCATGCCGGTGGCGCGCCACAGCGCGCGGGCGCCGGCCATGTTGCGGCCGTGGGTCGAGGTGCGGGAACGATAGGCGGGCATGGCGGACTCCGGACGGACGGTGAAAGCTCCGATTCTATCGCCCTCGTCGCCCGCGGCGCGAGGTGCGGCGGCGGGACGACGTCCCGCCGCTCCGGCTGGCGTCAGACGACTGCTATGGCTATCGTGACGAAGCCCAACGCGAGGTTGGTCAGGACCAGGATGCGGATGGTGTTCATCGCCGCCGCGGCGGTGCCCCAGTCGCTGCCGGCGACGGCCTGCTTCATCCGCGGAAACGAACTCAGCAGGATGACCAGGAAAATGACGGTCATCACCGCCGCGACGCCGGTCATCGCGAGCCAGTTGGTCGGCGCCAGCGGCCCCGGGTTGCTGAACAGCACGACCCCGGTACCCCACAGCACCAGCAGGGCGACGCTGACCGCGTTGAAGAAGCGGCTGAGGACGGCAACCAGCAATGGCAGCCTCTGCTCGGGTGGCAGCTTTTCGGCCGCGGCCGGGCGCAGGCAGAAGTGGGCGAAGAACATGCCGCCGATCCAGACGACTACGGCAAGGATGTGCAGCAGGAGAAGGAGGCGATTCATGGCGAGATGTACCCGTTATCGAATGGGAAAGCAACAATAGCCTAACGCGGTTTCGCCGCCCTGGCTTTGACCCAGCGCAGAAACTGCTGCGATCGGTAAGTCCGCTTCTTCCGGTGTCGGGATTTCGTGCCCGGTTAGAATCCCGCCACCATGCTGGTCCATCCGCAGTTCGATCCCGTTGCCCTTCAGCTTGGCCCGCTTGCCGTGCGCTGGTACGGCCTGATGTACCTCGCCGGCTTCATCGCCTTCCTCTGGCTCGGCAAGCACCGTGCACGGACGCAGCCCTGGCACGGCATGAGTGCCCAGGACGTCGACGACCTGCTGTTCTACGGTGTGCTCGGCGTGATTCTGGGCGGCCGATTGGGGCAGGTGCTGTTTTACGAGCCCGGCTACTATCTCTCGCACCCGGCTGAAATTTTCGCCATATGGAAGGGCGGCATGGCGTTCCATGGCGGCATGCTCGGCGTATTCGTGGCCATGGCGCTATGGGGCCGCAAGGCCGGCAAGTCCTTTTTCCAGGTCACCGATTTCATCGCGCCGCTGGTGCCGCTGGGCCTGATGGCCGGGCGCATCGGCAATTTCATCAACGGCGAGTTGTGGGGCCGGGTAGCCGACCCGGCGCTGCCCTGGGCCATGGTGTTCCCGCATGTCGACCCCTTGCCGCGCCATCCCTCGCCCTTTTATCAGGCGGCGGCCGAGGGCCTGCTGCTGTTCGTGGTGTTGTGGTGGTTCTCGGCGACTCGCCGTGGCGTGGGAGCGATATCCGGCATGTTCCTGGTGGGCTACGGCGCCTTGCGCTTCCTTGCCGAGTACTTCCGCGAACCCGATCACGGTGTTTTTGGCCTGTCCTATACCGTGAGCATGGGCCAATGGCTGAGCCTGCCGATGATCGCCTTTGGCTTCTGGCTGCTGCTGCGCAAGCCGGCGGACTGAAAGTCGGCGCTGGCGGCACGGCGGGCCGGCGGCGAATCAGCGGAACACGACCGTCTTGTTGCCATGCACCAGCACGCGGTCCTCGAGGTGATAGCGCAGGCCGCGGGCCAGGACCGTCTTCTCGATGTCCTTGCCGTAGCGCACCATGTCTTCGGGCGAATCCGAATGGTCGATGCGGATCACGTCCTGTTCGATGATCGGCCCCTGGTCAAGCTCCGACGTGACGTAGTGGCAGGTGGCGCCGATCAGCTTGACGCCGCGCTCGTAGGCCTGGTGGTAGGGCTTGGCGCCGA
>JALHNN010000326.1 GCA_022843505.1 Sulfuritalea sp. | reverse complement strand
CCCGAAAGGATGACGGGCTGCGGCAGGGACGGTGGAATCAGGCTCCAGTCGAAGGCCTTGCCGCCGCCACCGTAGCCCTCGACATGGGCATCCAGCAACAGGCCGGCAAACCCGGTGGTGCCGGAAAAAGCATGGGCGTATTCTAGCAAATCGAACCCCGGCTTCACCCTCGCTGCCTTGATCCATGGGCGGCGAAAGCTCGCGCAATAGCCGGGATTTTCGTCGCCGTGGAATTGCAGCAGATCGAGCGGAACCTGATCGAGGACGGCGGTCACGGCTTCCTGCGTCGCGTTGACGAAGAGTCCCACCGTCTTGACGAAAGCCGGCACCCGCGCCACGAGGGCCGCCGCGCGTTGCGTCGTCACATGGCGTGGACTGGGCGCGTAGAAGACAAAGCCCAATGCATCGGCGCCGGCAGCGACGGCGGCGTCGAGGTCGGCTTCACGGGTGATGCCGCATATCTTGACTCGGGTTCGGCTCATGCCTCACAAGAGCGCCGTATCGCCAGCGCCGACTTTCAAATTCCAGACCGGATCATAGTCGACTCCGGCGAAGTAAAGCCCGGCGGCGGCAAAGGTCGGCGCGGCGCTGCGACGGTCGCGACCGGCGAGCAGGTCCGCAATCCATTCCGCCGGCCGGCCGCCCTTGCCGACATCGACCAGGGCACCGACAATGTTGCGCACCATGTGGTGCAGGAAGGCGTTGGCGGCGAAATCAAATACGACCAGTTCCCCGCGACGCGCCACATCGGCCACGCGCAGTTGCCTGACGGGAGACTTTGCCTGGCATTCGGCGGCGCGAAACGCCGAGAAATCGTGTTCCCCCAGCAGCATGGCGGCCGCCCGTGCCATCGACGAGGCATCCAGAGGACGGTGGTACCAGCCGATCCGACCCGCCTGCAATCCGGGCCTCTGCGGTCGGTTGAGCAGGAGGTACCGGTAGCGACGGCCCAGTGCCGAAAAACGCGCATGAAATTCCTGCGGAACTTCCTGCGCCCAGCATACGGCAACACTCGGCGGCAGATGCGCATTCACCCCGCGCACCCAGGCGTTGTCCGGTCGCCGCGACTCGGTGTCGAAATGCACGACCTGCTCAAGGGCATGGACTCCGGCGTCGGTACGTCCGGCGCAGACCACGCGGACGGGCGCGTCGGCGACGATGCTCAAGGCCCGCTCGACGGCATCCTGGACCGCACCGCCGCCAGCCTGGGATTGCCAGCCGCAAAACCCCCGGCCATCGTATTCGATGCCAAGTGCGTATCTCATGCCAGGGCCGCGTACAGCAGCAGCGCCGCGCCGGCGATCGCCGCGAGGTAGTCCGCCGGCCCGCGAACCGCCGTCGGCAATTCGAGGTGCGCCACCGGTGCGTCCGTCGCGCCGGCGCCCGAGCGCGCGGCATCGACCTCCTGCAATGTCAGCATCAGGCGTACCGCCAGCCGGTCGCGGAAATCACCCAGCGGCGCGAGCGGGGCAAGCAGCGACCGCAGTCCCGAGACCAGGCCCGCCGGTGCCAGACGGCTGACGAGCAAGGCAACCACGGCAATCGCGATCAGCAGGCGGGCGATGTTTTCCATCGCCAGAAGCAGGCCTTCGCGGGTCGCCCCGGGCAGCCCCGGCACCGGCGTGCCCAGTGTCATCCAGCCGAACAGCACCAGCATCGTCAGCAGCAACCAGCGGCTGCGGCGCAGGATGCGCACAAAATGTCGCCGGGCAACGCTCAGGGTGAGGCCGGTCACGGCCACGCAGATCAGCAACAGGAGCGTTCCGCTGCGGGTCGAGGCCGCCAGCAGGAAGGCAAAGCCGAGCAGGATCAGGCTGGCTGGATGCAGGGAACTCAAGGAGAGAACTCCCCGGCAGGAGAGAACTCCCCGGCACCAGGGTGCCGGGGATAGTGCAAGGCTCAGCCCAGCGCCGCGAGTTTGGCGCGTGCCGCCTCCTGCTGGGCGGGGCTGCCCTCGTTCACGGCTTCCTGGTAAAGTTCGCGCGCCCCATCACGGTCGCCCATTTCCTCGTAGGCGGCCGCCAGTTCCAGCTTGGTGGCAACTTCAGGATTGTCCGGCGTGTCAGCTGCAGGCGACGCGGGTGCCGGCGCATCGAGTTCGAGGCTCAGACCGCCAAGATCCAATGCCGGCGCCGAAGGTGTCGGCTCAAGAGCCGGGGAAGGTAGATCTAGCGACATCTCGGGAAGAGGCGTTGCCGCAGGTTCGGGTGCAGGTGCCGGCTCGGAGGTGCCGAGATCGAAGCTGAACTCGATGGCATTGCCGTCTGCAACCGGGGCCGCCGCCGGAGAAGGTTCAGGCGCGGGTGTCGCCGGAGCTTCGGCCGACAAGGGGAAATCCAGCCCCTCCGATTCCGCCGGCGCCACTGCCTGGGCAGGCATCTCGAAATCGATGTCCAGCACAACGTCATCGCTCTTGGGCACTTCGGCCGCCGCAGGTGCCGCCGCCGAGGGCGACCCCAGGTCGAGATCGAAATCAAGTCCCGATGATTCCGCCGCGGGTTCCGCCGCAGCCGCGGCTGGAGCCGCAGTCGCCCCGATGTCGAGATCGAAATCCAGCGCCGAGGTTTCAGCTGCGGACACTTCCTCCGCCGGCGGCGCAGCCGCAAGGGCCGCCGCTACCGCCCCTCCCTGCAGGATGGTCGTCGCCTTCATATCCAGCACGGTGGTGGCGTCAGCCTCGACAGGCGCAGCCGAACCATAAAGGCTATTGCCCGGATCGAGGGTGGCCCCCATGCTCTGGACCTTGTCCCAGGTATCGCCGCTGCCGCCGGTCAAGCCCTGCAGTTCCCTGGCCACGCCTTCGAACTTGCCCGGGTCTTTGCGCGAGGAATAGATCTCCAGCAGCTTCATGCGTATCGGGATGGCCTGTGGCTGCGGGTCGACCTTCAGCGCATCGAGCAGGATTTCCTCGGCCTGGGCATCGCGCCCGAAGGCCATGAAGGTATCGGCCTCGACCACCGGGTCGACCGTGTCCTGCGCCGCGACCATGCCCATGCCGGTGGTGCTGAACTGGCTGGTTTCCTGCTCGCTGGGCGGCGGTGCGACGGTCGTCGTGCTGAACACGGAATGGGCAGACAGATCGGCATCGCCCAAGGCAGCGCCGCCGCCGGCTTTGGCCGCCTTCTTTTTGCGGTAGGCTGAAATTCCCAACCAGCCGAACAGCAGGGCGAGAACGGCACCGCCACCGAATACCAGCGGCCCGTTCTCCTCGAGGAAATCGGGTTCGGGCGGCGGAGGCGGCGGAGGTGCAGGCTTTTTCTTTGGCGGGGGCGGCTTGTCGCCCTCGGCGGGCTTGGGCGCTTCCGCGGGCTTGGCAGCGTCGGCCGGCTTCGCGGCCTCCGGTGCCTTGGCGACCTCGGCCGATTTAGCTGCGTCGGCCGGCGCCGCCGGCTCCGCGGGTTTCGGCGCTTCGGGCGGCTTCACCGCCGCTGGGGCGGGAGCCGGCGGTTCGGGCTTCTTGGCTTCGGCAGGTGCCGCTTTTGCTGCCTGGGCCGACGCCTGAAGGTCGGCACCGCCCTTGCTCTTGAGTTCAGCGAGTTTCTTGAGGTCGTTGAGGTTCTTTTCGAGCTCCACAATGCGGGAACTTGCCTCTTTAAGCGCGCGGTCACGAGCAACCAGGTCTTCCTCAAGCGAAGCTATCCGGCCCTGCAGTGGCTTGCCCTTGGCATCACGAAGCGACTCGGTGCGCGAAACCTCGAGCTTGTCCTTGCCGGACGCCAGCGGCGCCTTGTCCTCGACCTTGGGTGTGATCTTGCCCTTGACTTCCTGCTTCGCCGCTTCATCGCGCGCCGGCCCGGCAGCCGCGGCACCTGCCAGACGCTGGCGATAGGCATTGAAATCAGCGGCCTGCGCGACGACTTCCTTGCGCGCCTCGCCGGGGGAGACCTTGCTCGCGGTTTCCGCATCCGGAATCGAAAGTATCTTGCCGGCCTTCAGACGGTTCATGTTGCCGCCGTCGAAGGCATCCTGATTGCTGCGGAACAGGGAAACCAGCATCTGATCGAGACTGACGCCCGACGGCAGGGTCTGCGCCGCAATCTTGCCCAGGGTATCGCC
>JALHNN010000325.1 GCA_022843505.1 Sulfuritalea sp. | reverse complement strand
GGTCCGGATTTCTATGGCCTGCCGCGCAATGCCGCAACGATCACGCTGGCACGCGAGCCGATGGCGGTGCCGGCCAGCCTGGATTACCTGCCCGGCGATCGCCTGGTGCCGCTGCGTGCCGGGGAGAGCATCGCCTGGCGGCTGGTTTGATCGCCGTGGCGTGAGCGCCGACTTTCGGCAACTGCATCCGCTGTCGGCCTTCCTCGCGCCCTGGCTGCAGGACGGCGTTCCCGACGTTGCCAGCCTGAATCACTTCGCGGCCGCGCTCGGTGTTGTTGCCGGCAGCGGCGCGCCGCTGCGCTTCGTCCCGCCGCCGGATGACGGGGAGGGCTACGAAGAACGCGCCTGGCGTTGCGGCGATGTCGCGACGCGCGCCGACAACCGCCACGACCTCTTCAATGCGCTGATCTGGCTGGCCTTCCCGCGCAGCAAGGCGATGATGAATCGGCGGCATTGCGAAGCCCTGGCGGCGGCGCGCGCGGCGGGTGATGCGATGCGGGGTGCCCTGCGCGATGCCCTGACCCAGTTCGATGAATGTGGCGTCATCGTCGCCGGTACCGCGCCAGAGCTATGGCAGGGACTGCGCGACCACCGCTGGCGCGACGTCTTTGTCGAGCGCCGCGCCGAACTGTTGCGCACCACGCGCTTCATCGTCTTCGGCCATGCCAGCCACGACGCGCTGGGCGCGCCTTTCGTCGGCCTTTGCGGCAAGGCCCTGTTCATCGAGGTCGATGCGACGTGGCTGGATCTGCCGCCGGCTCAGTCGCTGGCCGAAATCGATGTCCGGCTGGCGGCGCTTTTCGAGACGGCCAGCTTCACGCCGCGCGACTGGCAGCCGCTGCCGCTGCTGGGTATTCCCGGCGCGACGCCGGAAAACGAGGACGGCGCCTACTACGATGACGAGCGGCAGTTCCGCCCGCCGCGTAGAATGCGGGCGGGAAGTTCGCCAGGCAACCGCTGGACACGAAAGTGTTTGGAGGAAAGTCCGGGCTCCACAGGGCAGGATGCCGGCTAACGGCCGGGCGCCGTGAGGCGACGGAAAGTGCAACAGAAACATACCGCCTAAGTCCGCAAGGACCGGCAAGGGTGAAATCGTGCGGTAAGAGCGCACGCTCGTGCTGGTAACAGTCACGAGGGGCAAACCCCATCCGGAGCAAGGCCAAATAGGGACGCATTGACGTTGCCCGCGTCGCGTCCGGGTAGGCTGCTTGAGGCCATTGGCAACAATGGTCCCAGAGGAATGGTTGCCCACGACAGAACCCGGCTTATCGGCGGACTTCCCACCAATGCGCGGAGCGCATTGGCCAATATTGATGGGCTATCCCCCCAACCCCCTTTCCGCGAAAGGGGGCGACTGAACAGGCCGCCTGCGGCGGTGGGGAAAAGCGGAGAGTCGGCGCTGACGCCGACCCGAAGGTAGTGCAGAGCAAGGCGATTCAGCGCACCAGCAGCACCGGGATCTTGGCGTGGTGCACCAGTTTCATCGCCACCGAGCCGAGCAGGGTGCCGGTGAGGCCGCTGTGGCCGCGGGTGCCGATGACGATCTGGGTGCAGGCGTGGCTGGCGGCGAAATCGGTGATGCCGGCGGCCGGGTCGCCGATCAGGACGTGCAGGGTGGGGGCGAGGCCGGCGGCGGCGAGTTCGGCGCGCGCGGCGGCGAGTGCCTTCATGCCGTTTTCCAGATGGAATTCCTTGATCGTCTCGGCGTTGATGAAGCGGCCGATGTCGTTGGGCAGCACGGCCTGGACGTTGATCAGGTGGATCTCGGGCGCGTCGCGCAGTTGCTTTGCATTGCCGACAACCCAGCGCACGGCGTTGAGCGCGGTTTCCGAGCCGTCGATCGGCAGCAGCCATTTTTGCGTCATGTTCAGCCTTTCGAAGAGTCGGTGATTTCGACGGCGGCGGGAGGCGTGGCGCGCGCGGCGAGCCACTTGCCGATGGCCACGACCAGGACGGCGCCGAGCACGGCGGCGATGGTCTTGGCGTAGGGGATGCCGGCCAGCAGGTCCTTGGGCAGGGCCGGGTCGGTGACGATCATGCCGCCCCCGATCCACCCGAGCAGGGCGCCGCCGGCGGTGATCACGATCGGATAGCGGTCCATCAGCTTGAGCACCAGCTGGCTGCCCCAGACCACGATGGGGATGGAGACGAGGATGCCGAACACCACCAGCAGCATGCTGCCGTTGGCGGCGCCGGCGACGGCGATCACATTGTCCAGGCTCATCACGGCGTCGGCGACGATGATGGTCTTGATCGCACCCGCCAGCGACGTCGAGGCCGCGACGTCGTCGTGGCCTTCGTCCTCGGGCAGCAGCAGCTTGACGCCGATCCAGAACAGCAGCAGGGCGCCGACCACCTTCAGCCAGGGAATCGACAGCAGTTGCAGGGCGAAGAAGATCAGCACGATGCGCAGGCCGATGGCGCCGATGACGCCCCAGAAGATGCCCTTCTTGCGCTGCTCGTCGGGCAGCTTGCGGCAGGCCAGGGCAATGACTACCGCATTGTCGCCGCCGAGCAGGATGTCGATCAGGATGATCTGGGCAACGGCGATCCAGAAGGCGGCAGTGGAAATGTCGAGCATGGGGGTAGTTGGCTTCGGGGCGCGCAGTTTAACGCTTGCGCGGGGCTCGGGTGGCGAGACGGGTGCCGTCGAGGTCGAGCGCCAGCCGAATGCCGAGGCGGCCGGCGGCGCCGCGCAGGTGCTCGAGCGCGCGGCGACGTGCCGCGGCCGCATCGCGTCGCGCGATGGCATCGAGCAGGGCGCGGTGTTCGCCCTGTGAGGCCTGCGGCAGACGCAGCTGGAGATTGGTGTCGAGCCAGGCTAGCTTGCGCGAATCGGAAAAATGCTGGCCGAGGAATTCGACCAGGCGGCCGATGTAGGCGTTGTGCGTGGCGTGCGCCAGGGCGATGTGGAAATTGTCGTCCGCCTCGGTACCGTCGACGCCACTGTCCAGCGCGTCGTCCATGGCCTGCAGGTGTTCGCTCATGGCGCGCAGGTCATCGTCGTCGCGACGCTGGGCGGCGAGTTCGGCGACCGCGCCCTCGACCATGGCGCGCAGTTCGAAAATGTCGCGCAGTTCGTCGAGCCCCGGGCCGGCGCCCTTCCAGAAACGCAGGTTGATCGCCTTCGGTGCCGCAACGGCAAAGGCTCCTGAGCCTTGTCGCGTTTCGATCAGGCCATCCGCCTTGAGCCGCGCAATGGCTTCGCGCACCACGGCCCGGCTGACGCCGAAGGCTTCGCCCAGCGCTTTTTCCGTGGGCAGCCGATCGCCGGGCTTGATCTCGCCGCGGCCGATGCGGCGCTGCAATTCGCCGGATACTTCCTCGGAGAGGCGCAAGGGCCGCGCGATGCGACTCAGTTCGGTGCCGGGTTCCGCGGCGATCGCGGTAGCGTGGGGGCGGCGTGCTGGCATGGGAGATCTTATTGTCGGTTGTCCTATTGTCAGACAAATTCTCTTTCTGGTAAAGTGGCTTGGTCAGTCGCAGTAACCAGTAGTCAGATTCCAGGATCACAGGTCGTGACGGCCCCGCCGCACGCGACCGCCAAACCAAATATCTCTCAGGAGGAGACCATGTCCGACACCAAGCAACCCGAACAGCAACCGTCCCGCCGCAAGTTCCTCGCCGCCGCCGCCACCGGTACCGCAGGTGCCGTCGCCGCCGGCTTCCCGATGATCTCGGTGGCGCAGTCCCCGATCACCATGCGCTGGCAATCGACTTGGCCGGCCAAGGACATCTTTCACGAGTACGCCGTGGATTTCACCAAGAAGGTGAACGACATGTCCGGCGGCCGCCTCAAGATCGAGGTGCTGCCGGCCGGTGCCGTGGTCAAGGCCTTCGAACTGCTCGACGCCGTGTCCAAGGGCACGCTCGACGGCGGCCATGGCGTGGTCGCCTACTGGTACGGCAAGAATTCCGCCGTGGCGCTGTGGGGTTCCGGCCCGGCCTTCGGCATGGACCCGAACATGGTGCTGGCCTGGCACAACTACGGCGGCGGCAAGCAGCTGCTCGACGAGATCTACAAGGGCCTCAACCTCGACGTGCAGTCCTTCATCTACGGCCC
>JALHNN010000324.1 GCA_022843505.1 Sulfuritalea sp. | reverse complement strand
CCTCGCTGGTTCCCTTCGGGGCGCTGGAGGCCATGGCGCAGGAGAAGGGGCCACTGGAGAAGAAGGACCTCAAGGTCGGCTTCATCCCGATCACCTGCGCCAGCCCCCTGATCATGGCCGACCCGCTGGGCTTCTACAAGAAGGAGGGCCTCAACGTCAGCATGGTCAAGACCGCCGGCTGGGCGCTGATCCGCGACAAGGTGCTGAACAAGGAATACGACGCCAGCCACATGCTGGCGCCGATGCCGATCGCCATCTCCATGGGTGTCGGCTCGAATCCTTCGGCCACCAGCGTGATGACCATCCAGAACATCAACGGCCAGGCCATCGTGATGGCCAACAAGCACAAGAGCAACCGCGATCCGAAGAACTGGAAGGGCTTCAAGTTCGCCATCCCCTTCGAATTCTCGATCCACAACCTGCTGCTCCGCTACTACCTCGCCGAGCACGGCATCAACCCCGACACCGACGTGCAGTTGCGCGTAGTGCCGCCGCCCGAGATGGTGGCCAACCTGCGCGCCGGCAACATCGACGGCTTCCTCGGCCCGGATCCGGTGAACCAGCGCGCCGTGTTCGACGAACTGGGCTTCATCCACATCCTCTCGCGCGAGATCTGGGACGGCCACCCCTGCTGCTCCTTCGCCGCGCCGGCGGACTTCATCAAGCAGAACCCGAACAGCTTCGCCGCGCTCTACCGTGCCATCCTCAAGGCCGCCGCGATGGCGCGCGACCCGAAGAGCCGTCCGATCATGGCCGAGGTGCTGGCGCCGGCCAACTACCTCAACCAGCCCAAGGCGGTGCTCGAGCAGGTGCTCACGGGCAAGTTCGCCGACGGCCTGGGCAACGTGAAGAACGTCCCCGAGCGAGTCGACTACGACCCCTTCCCCTGGTACTCGATGGCCTACTGGATCCTCACGCAGATGCAGCGCTGGGGTTACGTCAAGGGTGACGTCAAGTACAAGGACATTGCCGAGAAGGTGTACCTGCTGACCGACGCCAAGAAGTACATGGCCGAAGTCGGCATGACGCCGCCCAAGGAGACCCTGAAGAAGTTCAAGGTCATGGGCAAGGAGTTCGACCCGGCCAAGGCCGATGCCTACGCCAAGAGCTTCGCCATCAGCAAGACCTAGCCATGCGCCGAGCCGACTCAAGCATGGCGAATTCAGTCAAACGGAGCCGCGCAGCGGCGAACACCCGTGCTCCACTGACGGCTTTGCACAGCCGTCCGGCTACGTCGGCGCGGAGCAGTGCTCCGCGAAACCCCGACTCCGCCCCCCGCCTGGGCGGGGGCCGGGGGGTGGGGAACTAGGAGAGCACCATGGTCAGCAAGTTCACCCTCAAGGCGGCCTTCATCTCGCTGATGATGCTGTTGGTATTCCTCGGCGCCTGGCACCTTGCCACGCAGCCCAAGGAGTCGACGGCGGCCATCGGCGGCGATGCCGAGTACGCGGCGCTGATGGGCAAGGGGGAGCAGAAGACCGGCTTCCCCACCCCGGCCATGGTCGGCCAGTCCTTCGTCACCTACCTCTCCGACCCCTTCTACGACAAGGGGCCCAACGACAAGGGCATCGGCATCCAGATCGCCTACTCCTTGGGTCGCGTGGCGCTGGGCTTCCTGCTGGCGACGCTGATCGCCCTGCCGGTGGGTTTCGTGATCGGCATGTCGCCGCTGCTCTACCGCGCCTTCGATCCCTTCATCCAGGTGCTGAAACCCATCTCGCCGCTGGCATGGATGCCGCTCGCGCTCTACAGCCTGAAGGACTCGGACATCTCGGGCATTTTCGTCATCTTCATCTGCTCGATCTGGCCAATGCTGCTCAACACCGCCTTCGGCGTGGCCTCGGTGCGGCGCGACTGGATCAACGTCGCCCGCACGCTGGAAGTGAACCCGCTGCGCAAGGCCTTCATGGTGGTCCTGCCGGCGGCGGCGCCGACCATCCTGACCGGCATGCGCATCTCCATGGGCATCGCCTGGCTGGTGATCGTCGCCGCCGAGATGCTGGTCGGCGGCACGGGCATCGGCTACTTCGTCTGGAACGAGTGGAACAACCTGGCCCTGCCCAACGTGATCTTCGCCGTGGCGATGATCGGCGTGGTCGGCATGTTCCTCGACCTGTTGTTCGGCTGGCTGCAGAAGCTGGTCACTTACCGGGAGTAAGCGCGATGCGTGCCGCCCGCAGGGCCGCCCCAAGGGCGGCACAGTCAACACACGGAGCCGCAACGCGGCGAACCACCGTCACCCCCTTCCCCGGGAAGGGGGCAGGGAGGAAGGTCCAATCATGAGCCAGCATTTCCTCACCGTGGAAAACCTGAAAAAGGTCTATCCCTCTGCCAACGGCACGCCGAACCCGCCGGTGTTCGAGGACATCAACTTCCACATCGACAAGGGCGAGTTCGTCTGCATCATCGGCCACTCCGGCTGCGGCAAGACCACCATCCTCAACGTCCTGGCCGGCCTCGAAGAAGCCAGCGCCGGCAATGCCTTCATGGACAGCCGCGAAGTCAAGGGGCCGAGCCTCGACCGCGGCGTGGTGTTCCAGAGCCATGCCCTGATGCCCTGGATGAGCGTGCTGGGCAACGTCGCCTTCGGCGTCAAGTCGAAGTGGCCCGACTGGTCCAAGGACAAGATCGCCGAACACGCCGGCAAGTACCTGGAGATGGTGGGCCTCGGCCACGCCATCCACAAGAAGCCGGCGGAACTCTCGGGCGGCATGAAGCAGCGCGTCGGCATCGCCCGGGCATTCGCCATCCAGCCCAAGATGCTGCTGCTCGACGAGCCCTTCGGCGCCCTCGATGCCCTGACCCGCGGCACCATCCAGGACGAACTGCTGAAGATCGTGCAGGCGACGCACCAGACCGTGTTCATGATCACCCACGACGTCGACGAGGCGATCCTGCTTGCCGACAAGATCATGCTGATGAGCAATGGGCCGCACGCCAAGATCGCCGAGATCGTCGAGGTGACCATGCCGCGCAACCGCACGCGCGCCGGCATCCACCACGACCCGCAGTACTACAAGATCCGCAACCACCTGGTGGACTTCCTCGTCAATCGCTCCAAGACCTACGCCGGGGTCGACGCCGAGATGTTCCACGATCCGAAGAATCCGCCGCTGGTCCGTCCCGGCCTCGAAGGCGACCCGGCACAGGTGGTCGCTCTGCCCGCGGAAAAGCCGGCACCGCTGCTTAAGCAAGTCGTCAACCACTAAACCAAAGGAGAATTGCATGAACCGCAACGACGTCACCGAGATGATCATCGCCGCCAAGATCAAGAAGGGCCTCAAGTGGGAGGAAGTGGCGAAGAAGATCGGCCTCTCGAAGGAATGGGTCACCGCCGGCTGCCTCGGCCAGATGACCTTCGACAAGAAGCAGGCGACCATCCTGGGCAAGGTCTTCGGCCTGCCGCCCGACGCCGTTGCCCTGCTGCAGGTGACGCCCTACAAGGGCTCGCTGCCGACCTCGGTGCCGACCGACCCGCTGATCTACCGCTTCTACGAACTGATTAGCGTCTACGGCACCACTTTCAAGGAACTGATCCACGAGGAATTCGGCGACGGCATCATGTCGGCGATCGACTTCAAGATGGACATGAAGCGCGAGCCCAACCCCAATGGCGATCGCGTCAACATCGTCATGTCGGGCAAGTTCCTGCCCTACAAGACCTACTGACGTCCGCGCCGCGCCGGGGCTGCGTTCCCGGCGCGCAGGGTCTGCAAGGGAGAAAAACCACAATGTCAAAAATATTCATGAAATCTTCGTGGGGCAGCGATGACCCCACCCGCGCCGCGATGGTATTCGGCCACAGCGCGGCACTGGCGAAAGCCGGCCACGAAATCCGCATCTTCCTGCTCGGCGAAGCCTCGGTGCTGGCGCGCAAGGCGATCCGCGACCAGCTGTTTCCGGTCGGCTGGCCGGCGCTGGCGGAGCAGTGGCAAAGCTGCGTCGACCTCGGCGTCGCCATCGAAGTCTGCGATGCCTGCCGCATCGCCCGCGGCATCAGCGACCAGGACCTCGCCGATTTCAAGGCCACCATCGGCAGCCCCGCCACCCTGGTCGCCGGCATCAAATGGGCCGAC
>JALHNN010000323.1 GCA_022843505.1 Sulfuritalea sp. | reverse complement strand
CCTGGCTTTCTTGTTCTCGAAGACTGGAGAACAGGAAAGACCAAGGTAGTTCCGTGACGCCCAACCCGGCGGTCGACCCCGTTCGCTTCGCTCTCTGGACGCTGCGCGATAAAGCCGCGCAGCGCCGGTCACCTTGAACGTTGGCAGGCAAAAGCATGTCGCCCTGCACCGCCGTATCGCCAGCGCCGACTTTTGCATCCTCGAACAGCCGGGGCTGTGCGTAGGCTTGCTCTATCCGGCGGCAGGCAAGTTCGAAGATTTCGCGGTTAATCTCAATACCGACAAACCGCCTACCGCTTTTTGCTGCTGCAACCCCGCTTGACCCGCTGCCCATGAAAGGGTCAAAAACTAAATCGCCCTCATCGCACGACGCTTCAATCATCTGCACCAGTACATCTATAGGCTTTTGCATCGCAATCCGTTTGCCGGTTTCTTCGCTGGTAAGCACGTCGCGCAGGTATTTTCGAATCTTCCTCTTTCCCTTGATTCCGTAGAAAACACCTTCCCATGTAAATTGCCAAGAGGACGGGGAATAGCATCCGCTGTGGCGTTTCTTGTCCCACACGAGAATGTTTTGCAGCTTGAAATACTGCTGAAACCGCAGCAGCCACTCGGACATCTGCGCCCATGACGTGAAGCAGTAAAAAGCCCCGTCTGGTTTCATCGTCGCGTGCAGCAACGGAAGCGCAATCGGCAGCACGTTGGAAAATTCCCCAACCATAAAGCTCTCACCGCGTTGATCTGTTTTTGTGCCGTAAGGCGGATCGGTAAGCACAACATCTACTCCGCTTATCTGCGGAATGATATTGAGGCACCGACAGTCACAATCTTGAACGAGCAGCCAAACCTTTCTGTGGAGCGCACAAGTACATGGTCGGCAAACTAGCATCTTCGGAAGCGAGGGCTAACCCGCCGTATATGGACTCCCCCAAAAGGCAAGCAGATTGATCGATAGGGATGGCTTGTTGGAAGCGCATGCAGTCGTATATCCGGCATCTGGAGTGGACTCGGAATGGTCCGTGCCGACATGGAATCTGCGCACGTCGTGCCAATCGGTCTGAGCGGCAGGCATGAAGCTGCCGGCAGGGTTATCGGCCTGATGACGTGAGGGTGCGACCCGTATAGCCATGATGGGCGATCAATCTCAAAGCAAGCGCGGGAAGGAAACTACCAAGTCAGACTTGTCCATGGCGACGGCCGCGCAGCCCCTTCTGTGGCGAAGCGGACGACGCGGTGGGCAAGTCGGGTTCATCGTGCGGGCCTCAGGCGGCGATGGCGAATTCGGAGCGGTTCAGCGTGTGCGCCAGACGCTTGGACGAGGCATAGGGCTCGCCATCGCGCAAGGTCGCATAGCAAATGCGCGCCAGCTTGTTCGCCACCGCGCAAGCTGCCTTGTTGTGGTTCGCCCGGGCCTGCACCGCCAGCCCCCAGGATCGCAAGCCGTCCAAGGGTTTTCCCGCCAGGTGCGCCACGCTGGCCGCGCGCAGCACCGCACGCGCCCCGTGGGTGAGCAGCATGCGCAGGTAGCGATCTCCCTTTTTCGAGATCCGGCCCAGAACCCGGCTGCCGCCGGAACTGTACTCACGCGGTGTCAGGCCGAACCAACTGGAAAAGTGACGGGCATCCTTGAAGTGGCTGACCGATCCCCCCGTGGCCGCCACCATCGCCGTGGCCGTCAAGAGCCCGATACCGGGAATCGACAACAGGGTCGTACACGCCGGGCTGTGTTTCGCCAGTTCGGCCAGTTCCCGTTCCAGTTGGGCAATCCGCAATTCCAGCAGGCGGATTTCCTCCACCAGGAAATTCATGGCACGGTGGATCATGGCCGGAATCGGGGTCTGCGGATCAGCCAGGGTGCGGCTGATCGCCTCGATGCCGGTGCGTGCCCCTTGCGGTATCGCCAGACCGAATTCGCGACAGAAGCCGCGCAAGGCATTGATGCGCGAGGTCCGCGTTCCCATCCACAGCGAGCGGGTGCGGTGCAATCCCTGCATGGCTTGCTGCTCGACCGATTTGACACGCACGGGAACGATCTCGGCACACCGGGCGGCTTCGAGCAGTGCCATCGCATCGGCAGCATCGGTCTTGTTGCGCTTGACGTAGGCACGCACGTAGCTGGCCGGCAGCAGCTTGACCTCGATGCCCAGGCCGTTGAGCCAGCGACCCCAATGATGGGCGGAGCCGCAGGCTTCCATGATGACCAGCGTGACATCGCGATTCTGGAACCAGCGTTCGAACTGGCTGCGGGTCAGGCGGTGGGATTCGATGACGCGCCATTCGCCATCGGCGATGGCCAGTTGGAATACGCTTTTGGCAAGATCAACGGCAACAGTAGTAGCATTCATTTTGGATTCCCCTTTGGAGTTGAGTGTTGCTGATCCCCACGTCCAATGAGTCTCAGCCGCGCACAATGTGCGCCAACAAAGAGGGGGAGTCCATCCCATCATTCCACCGGACGCGGCGCAATAAAGCCGTGCAGCGCCGGTTAGCTCTACGTTAGCCTTTACTCAAAGCGTACGATGAGAATCATCCTCCTGGGGAATGCAGGCGCAGGGAAAAGCACAATGGCGCGACGTTTGATGGGTGACCAGTCCATTCCGCGGCTTTCCTTAGACGAGATTGCTTGGGGTGAAGGTACACAACGCAAGCCGCTTGATGAAAGTATTCGGGAGTTACATCAGTTCCTTCGTAGCAACGATCAATGGATCATCGAGGGTTGTTACAGCGACTTGATCGAGGCAACACTCCCGTTCTGCACGGAATTGCGATTCCTGAATCCTGGCGTTGAAACTTGTGTTGAACATTGTTTGCGAAGACCATGGGAGCCAGAGAAATTCCGCTCGGAGGACGAACAGCAAGAGATGCTGGCTTCGCTAATTTCATGGGTTCGAGAATATGAAACGCGTCCTGATGAGTATGGCGTTGAACGTCACCGGAAACTGTTTGACAGCTTCTCCGGCAAGAAGAAGGAGTACAGGAGCGTCGATGAGTATGACGAAGGCTAACAGAGCCCATTCCAGCCGATGCCTTACCGACGCGGCTGAATTCGAACGTTGGACGTCTTGATCTTCAACCTGCCGAGGAGAACGGAATGCTCGAATTGAGGCCCAGTTGTGAGTGCTGTGACAAAGACTTGCCGGCTGAGTCGGCCGAGGCGCGCATCTGCTCATTCGAGTGCACCTTCTGCGCGTCATGCGCCGACACGGTTCTTGGCGGCAAGTGCCCGAACTGCGGCGGAGAGCTGGTCGTGCGTCCTCGGCGTCCGGCGAACAAGCTCGCTAACAATCCGCCCTCAACCAAGCGCGTGTACAAACCCTCCGGCTGCAAGAAGGCGGCGTAGGACGCGCAATGAAGCCGCGCAGCGCCTGCGCTTTCAGACGTCGGGGCTCAAAACCTGATGGCCTGCGCAATCGTCATGGAATAGCGATAAGGAAGAACATTCCGCAGTGAACGCGGGCGAGGAAAGGCCGGACAGCATTCGGGCGGGTGTTTTCCATCCGCTTACGCATCAATGCGTGCAACTTTTCCTTTTTTTCTGTGGTGGCCTGCTTGTTTTCGTGGGCTTCCTGCTGCTGATTCTGGCAATTATCACCATCATGGAATGGTCCGTCGTTTTGCCGGGGCAACTGAGCAGCGGCAGGGGCGTACTCCCCGGCATCGCCCTGTTGGTGGGGGCGCTTGTTGTCCTGTTCGGATTCATGCAGCTCACTGGCCGCATTCCCGTCTGGATGAAACACCGCTGGCCAGCTCGCTGTCCTGCCTGCGGCAAGGCGATGGATTTCCGAACAGTGCGTTGGGACCCGGATACACCATTCGTGGATGACTATAACCAGTATCGGGAATATGGCTGCCGCGCCTGCGACTTTCGCTATAACAACAGCTGGATGAAGTGGATGGAGCAGGCGCCGCCAGTAAAACAACCCTGGCCGCTACCGCCCGTGGTGCGTGAACCATGCTCTTGGGCCGACGGCATTAAGACGGTTATCGCCTTGCTCGTCATTGTCGGCATCATCGCGTTCCTGTACTGGGCTGGGCTTGTAGGAAACCCTGAATGCGACCCGCACTGCTTTTGATGGGCAGACCCGTGCCCGGTTGCTGCCCGCCCCATCATTGCGCCGGACCTGCGCGACAGGCCGCGCAGCGC
>JALHNN010000322.1 GCA_022843505.1 Sulfuritalea sp. | reverse complement strand
GCCTGTTTTGCCCTAGAGTGCGCCGATCACAGACCGGGATACCCGGCGCACACGAGGAGACAAGCATGCTCGAAGGCTGCGTGCCCTGGCCCGCCGACGTGGCGGCGCGTTACCGCCAGCGCGGCTGGTGGGAAGGCAACACGATTCCGCAACTTCTGGAACGCAGCGCCGCGCGCCATCCGGGTAAAACTGCATTGGTCTGCGGCGATCTGCGCCTGAGCTATGCTGATCTGGTTGCCGGCTCACGGCGATTGGCCTGCGGCTTCCTCGACGCCGGCATCAAGCCGCTGGACCGCGTGGTGCTGCAGTTGCCCAACGGTCCCGAATTCGTCTTCGCCTATTTCGCCCTGACGCGCATCGGCGCGATTCCGGTGACGGCGCTGCGCGCCCATCGTCACAGCGAAATCCGCCACTTCCTCAAGGCCTCGGGCGCTACGGCCTACGTCATCCCCGACTGCCTGGGCAGCTTTGATTACCGCGAGATGGCGCGGGAAGTGGCGCCCGACGCGCCGGCCTTGCGCCATGTCTTTGTCGCCGGCGAACCCGGAGCGGGACAAATCGACCTGGGTTCGATGATCGCTGCGCCGCTGTCGGACGCTGCCGTCACAGCGCGCCTTGCCGGGCACCATCCCGACCCGGCCGAGGTCACCACCATGCTGCTTTCGGGCGGGACTACCTCGCTGTCGAAACTGATCCCGCGCACCCACGAGGATTACTTGCTCAACGCCCGGCTCTGTGGCCGCGCCGGTGGCTTCAACGAGTCCACGGTGTTCCTGGCCATCCTGCCGCTTGGGCACAACTACAACCTGGCTTCGCCGGGCATGCTCGGCTGCTTCTACTACGGCGGCACGGTGGTGCTGGCGCCCTCGGGCGATGCTGCCGACGTGTTTTCGCTGGTGCAGCGCGAGAAGGTCAGCGTGATCGCCGCCGTGGTGCCCCTAATCTCCAACTGGCTGAACTCGCCGGTGCCGGATCAATTCGATCTTGCGTCGCTGAAGGTGATCCAGAACGGTGGCGCGCGCCTCGCGCCGGAACTGCGCGGGCGGATGCGCGAGCGCTTCGGCTGCATCGCCCAGGAAATCTACGGCACGGCGGAGGGCCTGATCAACATGGTGCCGCTGGATGCACCGGATGAACTGCTGCTCAACAGTTCCGGCGTGCCGGTGTGCGAGGACGACGAGATCAAGGTCCTCGACGACGACGGCAACGAGGTGCCCGACGGCGAGCCCGGCGAACTGGTGACGCGCGGGCCCTATACGATCCACGGCTATTACAACGCGCCCGAGAAGCAGGCCGAGGCCTTTACGCCCGACGGCTTCTATCGCATGGGCGACATCGTCAGGAAGCAGGGCCGCCACGTGTTTACCGAGGGCCGGCGCAAGGACCTGATCAATCGCGGCGGCGAGAAGATCAGTTGCGAGGAAGTCGAGAACCTGATCTTCGGCCATCCCAAGGTCAAAGCCGTCACACTGGTGGCAATGCCCGATCCGGTGTTCGGCGAAAAGGCCTGCGCCTTCGTCATCGCCAAGGATGGCCAGACGCTGGCTTTCGATGAACTGATCGCCTTCCTGCGTGCACAGAAGATCGCCAGCTTCAAGCTGCCGGAGCGCCTCGAGGTGGTGAGCCAGTTTCCGCTCAGCCCGGTGGGGAAGATCCTCAAGAGACAATTGCGTGAAATGATTGCGGCCAAAATGGAAAACGAAAAGGCGGGTGCCCGGGCATGAAGATACGCATCATCGGCGGCGGTCCCGCCGGGTTGTACTTCGGCGCGCTGATGAAGCGCGAAAACCCGGCGCACGACGTCGTGGTGTTCGAGCGCGGTCCGCGCGATGCAACCTGGGGCTTCGGCGTGGTGTTTTCGGATCGTGCGCTGGAGTTCCTGCGCGCCGACGACGAGGCCATGTACCAGTTGCTGACGCCCTTGATGGAGACCTGGCCCAACCTGACCATCGTGCACAACGATACGCCGGTGCCCATCACCGGCAACGGCTTTGCCTCCATCGGCCGGCTGGAGTTGCTGAACCGGCTGCATGCCCATGCCGAATCGCTGGGCGTGAAGATCGAATTCGACAGCGAGGTGACGGCCCTGGATCATCCGGCGCTGGCCGGGGCCGACCTGATTGTTGGCGCCAACGGTGCCTTCTCCTGGGTGCGCAACGAGAATGCCGAAAAGTTCGGCACCGAGACCGACATGCGCCCCAACCGCTTCATCTGGTATGGCACCGGCAAGGTTTTCGACAGCCTGTCGCTGACTTTCCGCGAAACCGAACATGGCGTGTTCTGCGCCCATCATTACCGCTACAGCCCGACCATGAGCACCTTCCTGGTCGAGGTCACCGACGCCACCTGGCGGCGTGCCGGCTTCGCCGGCATGAATGAGGATGAAACCATCCGCCATTGCGAGCAGGTGTTCGCCAATGATCTGGATGGCCAGCCGATACTTTCCAACAAGTCTTACTGGCGGCAGTTTCCGGCGGTTACCAACCGGCACTGGAGCGTCGGCAATGTGGTGCTGATGGGTGATGCCCTGCGCACGGCGCATTTTTCGATCGGGTCGGGCACGCGTCTGGCCATGGAAGACGCCATCGCGCTGTGGAAGGCACTGCGCGATACCAATAGCCTGGCGGAGGCGCTGGCGCTATACCAGGAACGGCGCCTGCCGCCGATGCAGAAGATTCTCGATGCCGCCACCGCCAGCATCCGCTGGTACGAGCGCATGGACCAATTGATACGGCTGTCGCCGCTGGATTTCGCCTACAGCTACATGACGCGCACGGGACGGGTCGATCATTCGGAAGTGGGGCGACGCGATCCGAAACTGGCGGCGGCATGGGAGCATAGCCACCCCGAGATCTTCGGCGATTCGTATTGACGCTCCAATGGTTTGCACGTAATGTATACAGTATCCAATAAGAAGTTCAACGCCTGCCGAAGGCCGGGCCACAAGGAGGAATTGCCGTGACTGAAATCGCCGTGACGCGACCGGGAGAAGCCAAGCTCAAGGATTTGTTCAAGCCGGGCAGGGTCGGCAAGTTCGAGGTCAAGAACCGCATCAAGTACGGCGCCTGCTGCGTCTCCAATTACAACGGCCGCGACGGCACCATCACCCCGCGCGAACTGGCCCGGGTGCGCGTGATCGCCGGTACGGGTTGCGGCCTGATCACCAACCAGGGCGCCTATCCCGATCCCTGGGGCGAGGGCAAGGCCTACTTCCGCCAGGTCGCGATCCACGACGACAAGTTCCTGCCGCAGTTCGAGATGATCGCGCGCTACATCCACGACGCGGGCGCCATGGCCATGCAGCAGATCCTGCACGCCGGCCGCTACGGCGGCATCGACCTCGGCTACTGCATCCAGCCCTCCGTGGTGCCGCAGACACTGCCGCATTTCCGCCCGCCGCGGGAGATGACCAAGGAGCAGATCGCGGTCACCGTGCAGCAGCACGCCGATGCCGCCAGGCGCGCCATCCGCGCCGGCTTCGACGCCACCGAGATTACCAGCTTCATGGGCTACCTCCTGGCCAACTTCAATTCGCGCTTCACCAACCAGCGCACCGATGAGTACGGCGGTTCGGTGCAGAACCGCGGCCGCTTCATGCGCGAGCTGATCGACGCCATCAAGCAGGCCACGCCCGACAATCCACTCTCGGTGCGCTTGAACGGCGCCGAACTGATGGACAAGTGGGGCGGCAACACCCAGGATGAATCCTTCGAACTCATGCAGCAGGCCGTCGATTGCGGCGTGGACATGATTTCGGTCACCGTCGGCTGGCAGGAGGCGCCCGAGTCCTCCTTCGGCCGCGACGTCGAACCCGGCTACTGGAACTTCCTCGCCGAAAAGGCGAAGAAGATGTTCCCCAATGTCCTGGTCGCCTTCGGCAACCGCCTGCCCGACCCGGCCATGGCCAATCAGTGCGTGAAGGACGGCATCTTCGACTACTGGGAAGTCTGCCGGCCCTTGCTGGCCGATCCGGAGATGATCCACAAGGCCGCCGAAGACCGCATGGAGGAAGTGCGGCCCTGCATCGGCTCGCTCAACTGCCTGTCGCGGCTGTTCCGCGACCTGCCATACACCTGCACCATGAACCCGATGCTGGGCCATGAAGTCGAGCCCGAGTACCACGTTACCGAGGCCACCGAGAAGAAGCGCGTGATGGTCATCGGCGC
>JALHNN010000321.1 GCA_022843505.1 Sulfuritalea sp. | reverse complement strand
GCGTCGGCCTCGACAGCATCGCCGGGCGGCCGGCGCGCCTGCTCTCCGGCGGCGAGCAGCAACGCGTGGCGCTGGCCCGTGCCTGGGCACTCGAACCGGAACTGCTGATCCTCGACGAGCCCACTGCCAGCCTCGACCCGACCAGCACGCGCGAGGTCGAACGCATCATCAGCGACATCGCCGCGAGCGGCGCGCGTATCCTGATGACCACCCACAACCTTGGCCAAGCCAGGCGCATCGCCGAGGAGATCATTTTCATCGACCGTGGCCGCATCGTCGAACAGAGCGCCGTGAGCGAATTCTTCACCCGGCCGCAAAGCGAAGCGGCGCAGCGCTTTCTTCAGGAGGAAACCCCATGACTGGTCGCCGCCGGTTCTGTGCCACGCTGGCTGCCGGCGCCCTTGCCCTCGGCATGGCGGCCCACGCCCAGGACCGTTTCATCACCGTGTCATCGACCACCTCGACCGAACAGTCCGGCCTGTTTGGCCACCTGCTGCCGATCTTCGAGAAAGCAAGCGGCATCAAGGTGCGTGTCGTTGCCCTGGGCACCGGCCAGGCGCTGGACCTGGCGCGGCGCGGCGACGCCGACGTGGTGTTCGTCCATGACCGGGCGGCGGAGGAGAAATTCATCGCCGAGGGCTTCGGTGTGAAGCGCCAGGAAGTCATGTACAACGACTTCATCGTCATCGGCCCCAAGGCCGATCCGGCCAAGGCGGCGGGCAAGGACATCCTCGAAGGCCTGCGCCGCATCGAGGCCGCCAAGGCGCCCTTTGTTTCGCGCGGCGACAAGAGCGGCACCCACGCCGCCGAGCTGCGCTACTGGAAGGCGGCCGGCATCGATCTCGAGGCGAAGAAGGGCCCGTGGTACCGCGATACCGGCTCCGGTATGGGCCCGGCGCTCAACACCGCCGCCTCGATGAACGCCTACATTCTGGCCGACCGCGGCACCTGGCTCTCGTTCAGGAATCGCGGCGAGCTGGGCGTCATCGTCGAGGGCGACACCCGGCTCTTCAACCAGTATGGCGTGATCCTGGTCAATCCGGCCAAGCATGCCCACGTCAAGCAGGCCGACGGCCGGACGTTCATCGACTGGATCCTGTCGGCCGAGGGCCAGCGGGCCATCGGATCCTATAAGATCGGCGGCGAGCAGCTGTTCTTCCCCAACGCAAAACCCTGATTCGGCGAAAGCAAAACACATGATCAGCAAGGACAAGTTCTATATCGACGGCGCCTGGCAGGCGCCCGCCGGACGTGGCGCAATCGAGGTGCATTCACCGACCGACGGTGCCTTGCTGGCGACCATTCCGCAAGGCAATGCGACCGACGCCCAGGTCGCGGTCGCCGCGGCGCGCAAGGCCTTCGACGCCTGGGCAGCGACGCCGCCGGCACGCCGCGCCGAGCTGCTGAAGAAGATCCAGGAAGGGCTCAAGGCGCGTACCGACGACATCGCGCGCACCATCACCATGGAAATGGGCATGCCCTACAAGCTTTCACAGCGCATCCAGGTCGGCTCGCCCACCGCCACATTCGGCATGTACGCGCGCCTGCTCGGCGACTTCGCCTTCGAGGAACAGGTCGGCCATTCCAAGGTCGTGCGCGAGCCGGTCGGCGTGGTCGTCGCCATCACCCCCTGGAACTATCCGCTGCACCAGATTGCCGCCAAGGTGGCCGCCGCGCTGGCGGCAGGTTGCACTGTGGTGCTCAAGCCCTCGGAAGTGGCGCCGCTCAACGCTTTCGCCCTGGCCGAGATCATCCATGAGGCCGGCGTGCCGGCCGGCGTGTTCAACCTTGTCACCGGCTTCGGCCCCGAGATCGGCGAAGCCCTGGTCACCCATCCCGAGGTGGACATGGTGTCCTTCACCGGCTCCACCGCCGCCGGCAAGCGCATCTCGCAACTTGCCGCCAACACCGTCAAGCGCGTGGCGCTGGAACTCGGCGGCAAGTCGGCCGGTATCGTGCTCGACGACGCCGACTTTGCCGTGGCGGTCAAAAGCGTGGTCGGCAATTGCTACCTCAACGCCGGACAGACCTGCACGGCGCAGACGCGCCTGCTGGTGCCGGCCGGTCGCTACGACGAGGCGGCGCGCATCGCCGCCGCGACCGCCGCCGAATATCGCCTTGGCGATCCCATGGAGCCGGGCACCACGATCGGGCCATTGGCCTCGAAGATGCAGCAGGACCGGGTCCGCGGCTACATCGCCAGGGGGGTTGCCGAAGGTTGCGAACTGCTCGCCGGCGGCGCCGCGCTGCCGGACGGGTTGCCCGCCGGCGGCTACTACGTGGCGCCGACCGTGTTCGGCCGCGTCGATCCCGGGGCCACGATTGCCCAGGAGGAGATCTTCGGCCCGGTGCTGTCCATCATCTGCTACAACGATGAAGACGATGCCGTGCGCATTGCCAACGATTCGATCTACGGCCTTTCCGGTGGCGTCTGGTCGGCGACTGACGAACATGCGGAGCGCGTGGCGCGTCGGCTGCGCACCGGCCAGGTCGAAATCAATGGCGGGCCCTTCAACATCTATGCCCCCTTCGGCGGCTACAAGCAGTCGGGCAACGGCCGCGAACTCGGCAAGTACGGCCTGGAAGACTTTCTCGAGTTCAAGGCCATGCAGTTCCGGCCGCCCCCCAGGGCGGCCTGAGGCGGAGACAGCACGCCGCGGCAGGAATCGCCGTACCCTGGGCGCCGACTTTCGGGTCCGGCCGGTAGAATCGCGCCCTTGCCCCATTCTCTGCGCCGCCCCGCGGCCGCCCTGCCATGCTCGTCGCTTCCAATGTCACCATCCAGTTCGGCGCCAAACCGCTGTTCGAAAACGTCTCGGTCAAGTTCGGCGAGGGCAATCGCTACGGCCTGATCGGTGCCAACGGCTCGGGCAAGACCACCTTCATGAAGATCCTCGCCGGCGTGCTGGAGCCTTCCGCCGGCAACGTCTCGCTAGATCCCGGCGAGCGCATGGCCTACCTGAAACAGGATCAGTTCGCCTACGAGGAGATGCGCGTCCTTGACGTAGTCATGATGGGCCACGCCGAGATGTGGGCCTGCATGAGCGAGCGCGACGCGATCTACGCCAATCCGGACGCGACCGAAGACGACTACATGCGCGCCGCCAATCTCGAGCATCACTACGCCGAGTATGACGGGTATACCGCCGAGGCGCGCGCCGGTGAACTGTTGCTGGGCGCCGGTATCCCCACCGAGAAACACACCGGGCCGATGAGCGAAGTGGCGCCGGGCTGGAAGCTGCGCGTGCTGCTGGTGCAGGCGCTGTTCGCCAACCCCGACATCCTGCTGCTCGACGAGCCGACCAACAACCTCGACATCGACACCATCCGCTGGCTGGAGGACATCCTCAACGAGCGCGAGTCGACCATGGTCATCATCAGCCACGACCGGCACTTCCTGAACCAGGTGTGCACCCACATGGCCGACCTCGACTACGGCACGATCAAGGTCTATGGCGGCAACTACGACGACTTCATGGAAGCGTCGACCGTCGCGCGCGAGCGCCAGGTCTCGGCCAATGCCAAGGCCAAGGAGCGCATCGCCGACCTGCAGGGCTTTGTGCGCCGCTTCTCGGCCAACAAGTCCAAGGCCAAGCAGGCCACCAGCCGCCTCAAGCTGATCGAGAAGATCCGTCCCGAGGACATCAAGCCCTCGTCGCGCCAGTACCCCTGGATCCGCTTCGAGTACGACGAGAAGGAAAAGCTGCACCGGCTGGCCTGCGAGATCGAGAACCTCGGCTTCGGCTACGAACCCAAGGTGCCGATCATCAAGTCCTTCTCCACCAGCATCGAGGCCGGCGACAAGGTCGCCATCATCGGCGAGAACGGCGTTGGCAAGACCACCCTGCTTCGACTGCTGGCCGGCCCGGAACTGGGCGGTCTGGAACCTTTGGGCGGACGCGTGAAGTGGGCGGAAAAGGCCCGACCCGGCGCCTTCCACCAGGACCACGCCGCCGACTTCGCCAGCAAGACGCCGCTTACCGAGTGGATCGTGCAGTGGGTGCGTGCCGGCGGCTACGAGGGCGGCGACGTCGAGACCCTGGTGCGCGGCACCTTGGGCCGGCTGCTGTTCTCCGGCGACGAGGCAAAGAAGCCGGTCAACGTGATTTCCGGCGGCGAGCAGGGCCGCATGCTGTTCGGCAAGCTCATGCTGCTCAGGAACAACGTGCTGCTGATGG
>JALHNN010000320.1 GCA_022843505.1 Sulfuritalea sp. | reverse complement strand
CGCCGCCTTGAGGGCCTGAGGTGGATCCCACCGTCGTTGCCGTGGTCGGCCTGGCCCTGATGGCGCTGCTGATGTTCCTCGGCCAGCCCATCGCCTTCACCATGCTCGCCGCCGGCGTCATCGGCAACGCCTACCTGCTGACACCGGCCGCCGCCACCCACCTGCTGGCGACCAACATCTGGGAACAGTTTTCCTCCTACGGGCTGTCGGTGATCCCGCTGTTCGTGCTGATGGGTCAGTTCGCCTATCGCGCCGGCACTACCGAGCGGCTTTACAACGCCGCCTACAAATGGGTCGGGCGCCTGCCCGGCGGGCTCGCCGGCACCACCATTGCCGCCAGCGCTGGTTTCTCGGCCATCTGCGGCTCCAATTCGGCGACCACGGCCACCATGGGCACCATTGCCATGCCCGAGATGCGCCGCTACGGCTACGACCCGGCGCTATCCACCGGCGCCATCGCCGTCGGCGGCACGCTCGGCGTGGTGATCCCGCCCAGCGTGGTGCTGATCGTGATCGCGGTGCAGACCGAGCAATCGCTGCTGCGCCTCTTCGTTGCCGCCGTGGTGCCGGGCCTGATCCTCACCGCCCTGTTCCTCGCCACCATCTTCTGGATGTGCAAGCGCAACCCGGCGCTGGGTCCGCTCGGCCCCGAGACCAGCTGGGGCGAGAAGTTGCGCGCCCTGACCGGCGTGCTCGAAGCCCTGGCGCTGTTCTCGCTTGTCATCGGCGGCCTCTACATGGGCTGGTTCACGCCCACCGAGGCGGGTGCGGCCGGGGCCTTTGGCGCCCTGGCGATCGGCCTGATCCAGCGCAGTCTGGACCTCAAGGGCATCATCCTGTCCATCGTCGAGAGCGTGCGCATCTCGGCCATGGTGGTGCTGCTGATCGCCGGCGCGGTGCTCTTCGGCCGCTTCCTCACGGTGTCTCGCCTGCCTTTCGAACTGGCGGAGTGGGCTTCCACCCTGCCCGTGGCGCCCTTTGTCATCCTGCTGGTGGTGCTGGGCATCTACATCATCGGCGGCATGCTGATGGATGCGCTGGGTTTCCTGGTGGTGACCATCCCGATCTTCTTCCCGCTCGGCGTCGCGCTCGGCTACGACCCGGTCTGGTACACCGTGATCCTGACCATCGTCACGACCATGGGCGCGGTGACGCCGCCGGTGGGGGTGAATGTCTTCATCGTGCATGGCCTGGCGCCCGAGGTGCCGATCCACACCATCTTTCGCGGCGTGGCCTATTTCATGGTCTCCTTCGCGATCTGCATCCTGCTGATGTGGGTGTTCCCGGCCACCGTGACCGGCCTGCCGAACTGGATGTTGGGGGCGGGATGAACGTCGGCGCGGACACTACGGCGACGTCGGCGCTGCGAATATGCGCATAGCCGTGCTGGGCGGCGGCAACGGTTCCTACGCCGCCGCCGCCGACCTCTCCGACCTCGGTCACGAGGTGCGCTTCTGGCGTCGCGATGCGGCGGCCTTCGGCGAGCTGGCGACGACGCGCCGCATCGCGCTGAAGGACATCGCCGGCCGGCGCGAAGTCGAGATCGGCGCGGTAACGGCGGACCTCGGTGCCGCGGTGCGCGGCGCCGAACTGATCCTGATCCCGACGCCGGCTTTCGCCCAGGAGGACATCGCGCGCGCCCTGGCGCCGCACCTGGCGGATGGCCAGGTGATCTTCCTGCCACCGGGGACCTTCGGCAGCGTGGCCATGATGCGCAGCCTGCGCGCCGCGGCTTGCACGGCCGACGTCGCTTTCGCCGAGACCGGCACCCTGCCCTGGCTGACGCGCAAACACGGCCCCGCCGAGGTCGCCATCACCATCCGCGCCGTGCGCCTGCCCACCGGCGTGTTCCCCGCCGACAAGGCGGCGCAGGCCTTCGCCGTGCTGCGCGCCGCCTTTCCCTCCGTCGAGCCGATCGAGGATGCGCTGGCCGGCGCCCTGATGAACGCCGGGCCCATCATCCACCCGCCGCTGATCCTGATGAATGCCGGCCCGCTGGAACACTTCGAGCGCTGGGACATCCACAACGAAGGCACCCAGCCGTCGATCCGCCGCGTCACCAACGCGCTCGATGCCGAGCGTGTCGCGGTGCGCATAGGCCTCGGCTACAGCGGCGAGCACTTCCCGCTGCGCGACCACTACGAGAGCGACCGCTGGATGTACGGCGATGCCCACAAGCGCCTCACCGACAGCGGCGACTGGCGCGAGCACATCGTGCTGACCGAGCATCGCTACATGACGGAAGACATCCACTACGGGCTGGCCTTCCTGGTCTCGGTGGCGGACTGGGCCGGGGTCGACGTGCCCATCGCCACCGGCATGCTGGCCATCGCCTCCGCCATCTGCGGCCGCGACCTGCGCGCCGGCCCGCGCACGCTGGAGGCCCTGGGCCTCGCTGCGCTCGACCGCGCCGGCATGCGCCGGCTGTTGGCGACCGGGCACGCGTGAAGACGGTTCAGGTAGCTGCGCTCGGCGCCGGGCGCATGGGGCGCGGCATCGCCCACGCCTTCGCCTACGCCGGGCACGAGGTCTGGCTGGTCGACGCGAAGCCGCGCGAGCCCGAGGCGGCGCGCCAGCTTGAGGCCGATGCCCGGCGCGAGATCGCGGCCAGCCTCGTCACCCTGGCCGAGCTCGGTGTCTTCGATGCGGCGCTGATCCCCGCCATGCTGGCGCGCGTGCGCTTCGCCGCGCGCGACGCGGCGCCGGCGGTGCTGGCGCAAACCGACGTTCTGTTCGAAGGCGTGCCCGAGGTGCTAGACGCCAAGCGCGAAGCCTTTGCCTTCGCCTGCCAGCACCTGCGCGCCGACGCCCTGCTGGCCTCGACCACCTCGACCATGCTGTCGACCGAGCTGGCCGGCTGCGTCACGCATCCGGCGCGTTTCCTCAACGCCCACTGGCTCAACCCGGCCTACCTGATCCCGCTGGTCGAGGTCTCGCCGCATCCGGGTACCGATCCGGCGGCGACGCAGCGGCTATGTGATTTGCTTGCCGCCATCGGCAAGCAGCCGGTACTGTGCCAGGCCGCGCCCGGCTACATCGTGCCGCGTCTGCAGGCCCTGCTGATGAACGAGGCGGCGCGCATGGTCGAGCAGGGCGTGGCGACACCGGAGGACATCGACCGCGCCGTGCGCTACGGCTTCGGCCCGCGCTTCGCCAGCATGGGCATCGTCGAGTTCATCGACTTCGGCGGCCTCGACATCCTCTACTACGCCAGCCACTACCTGGCCAAGGCACTCGACGATTCCTGCCGCGCGCCGCCGGCCATAGTCGATCGCTACATGGCCGAGGGCCGCGCCGGGCTGCGCGCCGGCAAGGGTTTCTTCGACTGGTCGGCGGTGGATGCCGCGGCCTACCGCCGCGAGGTCATGCAGCGCCAGCTGGCGCTGCTCAAGCAGCTGGGCATGGTGCCGGCGCCGGGCGGGGCGAAATCGCCGTAGCACCAGCGCCGACTTTCTGGCTCGGGCGCGGTGCGCATACCTCGCAGGCGCCGCGGTGCCGCCGCCGCTCAGCGGCGCTGGATCAACTCGATCTTGTAGCCATCGGGATCTTCGACGAAGGCAATGACACGGGTGCCGCCCTTCATCGGGCCGGCCTCGCGCGTCACCTTGCCGCCGCGCGCCTTGATCTGCTCGCAGGCGGCGTACGCGTCGTCCACCGCCAGCGCGATGTGGCCGTAGCCGGTGCCGATCTCGTACTTGTCCACGCCCCAGTTGTGGGTGAGTTCCAGCACCGCGCCGTCGGCCTCTTCCTGGTAGCCGACGAAGGCGAGCGTGAACTTGCCCTCGGGGTAGTCGTTGCGACGCAGCAGGCGCATGCCGAGCACCTCGGTGTAGAAGGCCAGCGACTTGTCGAGGTCGCCGACGCGGAGCATGGTGTGCAGGATGCGCATGGGATAGTCCTTCAAAGAATGGGCAGCGAGGTGGTTCGCTGCTTGAGCTCGACGCGCGCCGTCTTCCACTCCGGGTAGATGGACTCGACGGTCGCCCAGAAGCGCTTGCTGTGATTCATCTCCAGCAGGTGCGCGACCTCGTGGGCAACGACGTAGTCGCCCAGGCGGTCAGGCAGGTGGATCAGGCGCCAGTTGATGCGGATGCCGCCGTGCTTGCTGCAGCTGCCCCAGCGCGTGTGCGCCGAGGACAGGCTGAGCTTCGGCGCGGCCAGCCCGAGGGCGTCGCAGTAGTGCGCCAGGCGC
>JALHNN010000319.1 GCA_022843505.1 Sulfuritalea sp. | reverse complement strand
AGCCAGCTTTCCGCCACCATCCGCGATTCGGCGGAGCAGATCTGGCTGGCCGGCCTAGGCGCCTTTGCCAAGGCCCAGGAAGAGGGCACCCGGGTGTATGACGCGCTGATCCGCGAAGGCGAGGCGATCCAGAAGAAGACCCGCAAAGTGACCGAGGACAAGGTGACCGAAATGGCCGCCAAGGCCACCGGTACCTGGGACAAGCTGGAGCAGGTTTTCGAAAGCCGTGTTGCCCGCGCCCTGAACAGCCTGGGCGTGCCGACCAAGGACGATGTCGCCGCGCTGTCCAGGCGCGTGGCCGAGCTCAAGGCCGAGGTCGAGAAGCTCAACGGCAGTGCCGCTCGCGCCGCCAAGCCCAAGGCCGTGCCTGTGCGCAAGGCCGCTCCAAAGGCCGCTCCCAAGGCCGCCAAGCCGACCAAGCGGGTGAGCAAACCGGCGGCCAAGCCGGAAGCCAAGGCCGCCGCCTAGGTGCCTTCCTCTGAGACGCCCGGATTGCCGGGCGGGGAGGGGATGCCATGACTGGCACGCGCCGACATCGGCGGGCGGTGGCGCTGGCGGGCGGCGGTCCGTTGGGCGCCATCTATGAAGTCGGGGCGATCATGGCGCTGTCGGAGGCGCTCGACGGCTTCGACTTCAACGACCTCGATGCCTACGTCGGCGTCAGCGCCGGCAGCTTCATCGCCACCGGCCTCGCCAGCGGCCTGAGTCCTTCCTATCTGTACCGGATGTTCATCGACAGCGAGGAGGCTGAGCTCCCCTTCGAGCCGGAGATGCTGTTGCGTCCCGCCTTCCGCGAATACGCGTCCCGCGCCGGGCGGTTGCCGGGCCTGCTGGTCGGCGCGCTGCGGGAGTTGTTGAGCAACCCGCTGCGGCCGGACCCGGTGGCGTCCTTTGCCCGCCTGGCGCGCGCCATCCCGGCCGGGGTCTTCGACAGCGAGGGAATCGATGAATTCCTGTCGCGGCTTTTCGCGCACCTCGGCATCGCCAACGATTTCCGGCGCCTGCCCAGGCGTCTCTACCTGGTCGCCACCGAGCTCGATTCCGGCCGGGCGGTGGCCTTTGGCGCGCCGGGCTTCGAGCATGTGCCGGTGTCGCGGGCGGTGCAGGCCAGCGCCGCGCTGCCCGGCCTCTTTCCGCCGGTGGAGATCGGCGGTCACTGGTACGTCGACGGCGCGCTGAAGAAGACGCTGCATGCCTCGGTGGCCTTGAAGGAGGGCGCGCGGCTGGTGTTCTGCATCAACCCGCTGGTGCCCTTCGATGCCGGGCTGGCGGTAAGCGAGCACCATGTGCCGCATCGGCACCTGGTCGACGGCGGACTGCCGGCGGTGCTGGCGCAAACATTCCGCGCCATCATCCATTCGCGCATGAAGACGGGCCTTGCCAAGTATGAGATCGAGTACCGCGATGCCGACGTGATCCTGTTCGAGCCGCGCACCGACGATGCCGACATGTTCTTCAGCAACGTCTTCAGCTACACCGACCGCAAGCGCCTGGCGGCCCTGGCCTATCGGCGGACGCGCGAGGAATTGCTGCGACGCTACGACGAATTGGCGCCGAAGCTCGCCCGCCACGGCGTGAACATCAATCGCACCGTGCTCGAAATGCCCCACGGCGTGCCGGCTCGCCGGGTGGTCAGCCTCGCCCATCGGCGCGCCGGCGCAATGGGCCGCGCGGCGCTCGACCTGTCGGACACGCTCGACGATCTTGCCCGCGGGCTGCGGCGGCGGCGCGCACATCCGGCGGCTCCCACGGCGGCTGACTGAACGACGCGATGCTGCCAAGGGGGATGCTTCTGCTATGCTCGCCCGAAACCGGCCCGGTCATCCCCTGATGGAAAGAAAGCCCAAGCGCCGCACGCGCGAGCGCATCCTCGAAACCTCGCTGCAGCTGTTCAACGACTTCGGCGAGCCGAACGTCACGACGCAGCTGATTTCCGACGAGATGGGCATCAGCCCGGGCAACCTCTACTACCATTTCCACAACAAGGACGAGATCATCGAGTCCCTGTTCGCCGACTTCGAGCGGGAGATCGACGACACCCTGGCCGCGCCGACGCGGCGGGCGCCGAACGTCGAGGACATCTGGCTGTTCCTGCACCTGATCTTCGAGGCGATCTGGAAGTTCCGCTTTCTCTACCGCGACATCAACGAACTGCTCTCGCGCAACCGGCTGCTGGAAACCCACTTCAAGCGCATCGTGGCGCGCAAGGTCAGCACCGCGACGGCGATCTGCAAGGGCCTGGTGGCGACCGGCGACATGCGCGCGACGCCGGCCGAAATCCAGGCGCTGGCGACCAACATGACGGTAGTCGCGACTTACTGGCTGTCCTTCGAGTTCGTCAGCGATCCGCGCAAGAAGATCGACGGCAACAGCCTCTCGCGCGGCGCTTTCCAGGTCATGGCGCTGGCGGCACCCTACCTGGTGGGCCGTTCGCGCAAGCTGTTCGAGGAAGTCTCGAAGAATTACCTGACCGACTGAGAAGCCGATGAGTACCAGCACTGCAAGGCGGGCCTGGAAAAAATTTCCGCATGCCGACAAGTCTTTCGTTTACGCCGGCGCCGCGCTGAAGAAGCACTGGGAGCGCCTGCATTGCGGGGATCGCGAACCCTTTCCCGCCGATCCCGCCGTCCAGGAGGCATGGCGGCTGTATCACCAGGGCGAGTTCCAGGCGGCGTCCGAGGCGGGTCTCGCCGCCGGCATCGACGGCTACAACGCCGCCAACAAGGCCGCGATGATTTACGCCACCTACCTCGAGGACGATGACAAGCGCAAGCTCGGGATCTTCCAGGCCATTTCCGCACGCTGCGACGAATTGCAGCGCGCGCAGCCGAAGAACGTCAACGGGCATTACTTCCAGGCCTACGCCCTGGGCCGCTACAGCCAGGGCATTTCGGTGCTCAAGGCCCTGACCGACGGACTGGGCGGCCGGATCAAGTCGGCGCTGGAAGCCAGCCTGCGGCTCGATCCGAAACACGCGGAAGCGCACATCGCCCTTGGCGCCTACCATGCCGAGGTGGTGGACAAGATGGGCGCGATGGTGGCCAAGCTCACCTACGGCGCAAGCAGGGAAATCGCCATCAAGCATTTCGATGCGGCGTTGAAACTCTTGCCGGATTCGGCGATCGCCCGCATCGAGTACGCCAATGCCCTGGTCCTGCTGTTCGGCGACCAGCGCATGGACGATGCGATCGACCTCTACGAGAAGGCCGCCGCGGCGGCCCCGGTCGAGGCCATGGAAAAGCTCGACGTCGAGCTGGCGAAGTCGGAGCTGGAGGAAGAGTGAGTCTGTAGGAGCCGGCTTGCTGGCGTAGCCCCGATCGCGGACAAGCCCGCTCCTAGGTCCTAAAGCGCTTCGGTATCCGGCGCGGTGCCGCCGCCCTGGGAGTCATGTCTGCGGCGGAGCCGGAGCCGGTAACTCCTGCGGACGGCGCTGGCGATGCGGCGGCTGCGGCCGGTGAATTGGGCGCGACCTTGCGCCGCGCCGGTCTGCGCGTCGTCGAAACGCCGGTGACGCGGCGGCCGAAGAGCTTTTCCTCGGCGAGGATCGGATCGATCGGTCGGTCCCACTCCAGCATCAGCAACGCCAGCAGCATCTTTTCGAACTCGGCGGCGAACAGCGGCGTCACGGTCTCCGGGTCGGGGATGAAATGGCGGTCGCTGATCAGGCTGAACTGCACCTCATCGTTGTAGCTGAGGATCGAGACGCCGACGCCGATGTCGCCGGACTGCGGCACCCAGAACATGCATTGGTCGAGCCGGTTGCCGGCCAGGTAGAGCGGCTGCGTCGGCCCCGGCACGTTGGTCATCACCGCGCTGGCTTTGGCGGCCAGCATGTCGAGGAACTGCTGCTGCACCAGCTTCGGCGCCAGGCCGACGGCGGCGAGCACACCCAGCGTCAGCGGCGGCTGGAAGGAGTGCTTGAGTTCGTTCATGCGTTCGCGCACGAGGAACAGCCGGGCGAAGGGATTGGCCTCCCAGATCGGCAGCGACAGCGTGACCAGGCCGAAGCGGTTGCCCAGCGTGCCCTCGTCGCGCGCCGAGCGCAGGTTGACCGGCACCATCGCGCGCACCTCGACACCGTCGACAGTTTCGCCCTTCTGTTGCAGGTAGGCGCGGAAGGCACCGGCCACGGCCGACAGCAGCACGTCATTGACCGAACAGCCGAGCGCCTTGCCCAGCGCCTTGACTTCGGCCAGCGGCATCGGCTCGGCCCAGG
>JALHNN010000318.1 GCA_022843505.1 Sulfuritalea sp. | reverse complement strand
CATGTCGTAGAGGTAGAGTTGCTTGGACTGTCGTCCGAAGTCCAGGCAATCGACGATCACCCGGTCGTTGGCACCGCGACCGCAGCCACATTCAACGAAATCCCCCTCCCTGCGCAAACCGTTTTCGGCCGCCCACATGAGCACGTAGATGCGCCAGATGACAGATCGCTCTATTGGGGTCGGACAATCCTTTTCAATGGCCTCCATGAACCTCGGCATGTCGAGAAAGCTTAGATTGCGACCGAAGGTAAAGAGATTGTCGCTGAAAAATACGCTGGTATGGCTCAGCGTGTTAATCGCGCTCTGGATTCCCTGGACGAATTGCGTGTTGTCGCTCGGCCCCCAGAATATCGTTTCCAGCCAGCTCTTCATGATCTGATACCCCATGCAATGGTGTCGTTGAATTCCTTGAGATCAGGCGCTAAGTTGTTCAAAGCCGGATGGTACGATGGGATCTTTAGATCGCTACCATACTTACTGTTACATAAGCATCGCAAGCGTAGTTTCGCACCATTGTTCAGGAACATGACGATGGCCAATCTTTGAATGGACAACAGTGCCAAAACCCAAACCCGCCAAATCGTTCAAGCGATCAGGAGACGGTGTCATGACTATGACGTACTGCGGCTTTGAAATGCTTTGCATTAGTTCCCTGGCCCGTTCAAGGTCCGCCGTGTAGCTATCAGGGTATAGACACAAGACCGCGAACGTAAACGCGATATCCTTTAAGCGAATCAAGGCAGTTGGGTCTTGCTGCATAAATACGACGTCAGCACGCCCGTAAAAATCTAGGACCATTTGACCCAGCGTCAAGTTCGCTGAAGTGTCGGTAAGTGCTACTACACCGGCCACGACCTGGGGCGGTACATTGGCAGGCAGCCATGCATCCCGACAATTCACCACCAGCATCGATGGAGACGGCTGAAACGCCAGCAGGCTAACCATAAGATCGGCCAGCCTGCCTCCCAGATGCGCCGCGGCAATTTTGTGGGAGCGGAAAGCATTGTTCGGCGAGACATTGGGTTCGGGCCAGATACGGGTCTTTTCGCTGGGCTCAATCTCACACTCGAACAAATGCGACCACTCGAAGTTGTGCTCGGGCTTCACTCGTTGATCGAGCACACCAAGCGCCTGAAGCTTCCTGATAAACAGACCGGTGGCCGCCAGGGAAAAATGAATGTCATCGGGAAAAGCGTTGGCTGACAGGTCGATACGCATTTTCTTGGTCTGAGGATCAATCAAATCCTGCCACCAGTCAAGCAAGGTAACTCCGATCTCGTCACAGACGTCGACAAGCCTTTGGTTGAGATCGAAGAAGATTTCGTTCATGACCATATCAAAGGTCGGCGTCTGCCCCAAGAGCAATAGCCGTCCTCCCACCATTTTCTTCAGATCTGTCAGCAAGAGTCGATAACGCTCGGCCAGCACGGCCACCAGTTCCCGGTCCTCGGCAGTGACCTGCGAACTCCGATGCGGCCGAGTTCCAAGATGATCCAGAACGTGGTAGTAGATCTCGGCTCCGAGTACGATAACTGTGTCACGTCGGGTGTCCAGCCGCTTGAGGTTTTCGGCATACTTCCGCCTTGCTGCAGCAAAGGTGTGCTCAGTCAGTACGTTGGTCGTCGGCCCCATGCCAATAAACAACGGAAAAAAGCAAGCATTGCCACCAAAGCTTCGCACCAAGCTGGTACCGACGATATTGATTGTTTTGCTGGTTGCCTTGTGAAACTTTACCGGCAATGCAGGCCCAACCACCGTTAGTCGAGCACGCAGCAAGCTTCCAATAGCCATCGCATCGTCTAACGTCATGCTGGGCAACGGCTGCCGTGCCTGATCAGCACGCAACCGTTCAACTAGCCATTCACCTCCCCGCAACGCAAGGCACTTCTTGAAACTGGCAAGAGTACCGCGCAAGTCACCGCGCCGGCGATGGACAAGCGCGTCGCAGAGAAAGGCCTCAGCGCTGTTTGGATCGGACTCGATGACTGCTCTGGCGATTTCGAGTGCTCGATCATGCTGACCAGCGTGGTAGGCCTCGATCGCATGGGCGGTCAGCCGGATCATCGCACGCTCCCGATCCCGAGCGAAAAATGTTCAGGGGGCGAAGTACGACTACTCACTCTGTTTCAGCCTCTCTGCCAGTTGCTGCAAGAATCTCGCGGCCATACGGCCTTCGGTAACGCGATGGTCGAAGGTCAGCGAAACTTTGAACGATCCTGATGCGGGATCCCTGCTACAAATTCCTAAAGTGGCCCCTTGGAACTTGCCAAGCAAAGGAATGAAGCTTTCTACGTTTTCGTTGGACAAATCCGTTACCACGAATGTAACGTGTTCAACTTCGCCAGGATTCAGCTTCCCCGTCATGTATGACTTTGCCGCGTAAACAATCTTGGATTTGATCTCGCTGTCCGTGGCTTCGCTCAGGTCACCCAGATTCGCGATCCGCAAACCCTGACCCAGATCGATTGCATACCCGATATTCACATGGCTGTAAAAATTGAGTTGCCCCTCCAAATAGAAGGCATTGATATATCGGAATTCTTTCAATAGCCTGGCGCATTGTCGAAGAACGATAGAGCTGTTGTTAATGCCCGCCAAGGCCCCACCCAAGCGCCCGGCGTTGTCGGGGCTCGGTATCAGCATTGTTCGCTGGAAATTGCTGGTGGCTACATTCTGCCCAGCCAACAGATTGCCGAGTTCGGCTGCTTTTAGGGGCGGAAGTTTCTCTGAAGTGAATGGACTCCGTGGCAGATCCAGACTGCGATTAACGACGCCGTTTGGGTTCCCGGTGGGCAGGGCGCACCCAATATCCTTAGCTCGAACAAAATCAATGCCAGAAATGTCTTCCTGATCGAGGCCCAGATCCTTCAGTCGTGCCAATGCCGACGCAGAAAACAGGGGCTTCAGGATCTTTGCCGATCTCGCTTCCTGACCATCCTCAGCCTGACTTGGCGCACGGTTTCTCGGTTGTGCGGTTTTAGTCTTGACATAGGAGCTCTCCTTTGAGCGAGTTACCAGAACCGGCTTCTCTGGCACAAACTGCCGCGCTTCAGCCTCGGACGAGAAGATAATTGCCAAGGTACTTCCAACCGGCATTTCGTCCTTCAAACCAGCACACAACGATATGTAGCCACCGGCAGTGCATTCGACTTCAACGGTTGCTTTGGAGAATTCCACATCCATTGCGACCGACCCCGCGCTAACCCGGTCTCCTGTAGCCACATAGACTGCAACCACGCTGGCAGTTTCGTCATTGGGAAACTTCGCCGGAACCTTGATCTGCGCCAGCTCACTCATGGAAATCACCCACAACTCTATCAACGATCTGTTCGAAACCTATGAGCACCTGGCTCTCCAGCGAACGCGCAGAGGGAATAGCAACTGGCAAGGACGCGATTCGGCCGACCTTTTCAAAGCTTTGCCCGCTTTCCACCAGAGTCGCGATCACTTCACTTCCAAATCCATACGCGGCCGATCCTTCCTCAACAACATATACGCGAGGAGCACAAATGCTCAGCTCACCTGGATTGATTGGATGAATTTGGGTCAAGACAAGAACAGCGGCCAAGATCTCATGATCAAAAAATAGTCTCTCGGTCGCTCGCAGCACCGCGTCGACCGTGCCCCCATACGCAATCAGGCATACATCTGGCGATGAGTAAGCAGGTTCGACTTTATAGGCAGGAAACAGTCCATCAGATCGCCGAAGTCTATGGTTTCTAAGCATCTCAGACCGCAAATAACTGGACTTGCTGCCGTAGTCAGTCTTGTTTTCCAGAACGATAACGGGACATGTCTCATGCTTCAAGATATTGCTGTACAACTCCGCTGGCGGACAAAACGTATTCAGCGCAACAACCTTGATCCCATCGATTCCAGCCAGAAACTTGTCCAAGGTCTGGCTGTGAGTGGGGCCATATCCACGATGTCCGCCCATCGGCGTTCGAATTACAACCGGACAATTGACGCCACCGTTGTACATGTCGTGGAACTTTGATGAATGATTGAGAATTTGGTCAAAGGCCAAGGTGACGAAATCACCAAACATGATCTCAAGAACCGGCCTGAAGCCACCAAGAGCAAGGCCATTCGCAATCCCCGTTATGGCCAGTTCGCTGATTGGCGTACTAAATACCCGATCGGGATAAGCATCGCTCAGGCCTGCCGCCACCTTGAACGCACCGCCGTAGGGGGATTTGACATCCTCGCCGATGAAA
>JALHNN010000317.1 GCA_022843505.1 Sulfuritalea sp. | reverse complement strand
AGTCCGCGCCGGTTCGAGGATGAGCGCAAGCGCTATCTCGATCTGACCGGCAAGAAATCCACTGACGCTGCGGCCGCCGCACCCGCTGCTGCGGCAGCGGCCCCCGCCGTGACCGCTGCGGCACCCGCGGCTCCGGCACCCGCGTCGGCGGCGCCCGCTCCCGCCAAGCCCGCCGAGAAGAAGTAGCCCGTCCGCGCCCTCAGGCGCCGAGCTTCTTCTTCAGCAGGTCATTGACCTGCTGCGGGTTGGCCTTGCCCTTGGTGGCCTTCATCGCCTGGCCAACCAGGGCGTTGAAGGCTTTCTCCTTGCCGGCGCGGAATTCCTCGACCGATTTCTGGTTGGCGGCGAGAATTCCATCGATCACCGCTTCTAGGGCGGATGCATCTGACACCTGCGTTAGATCCATACGTTTGATGATCGCGTCGACTTCGCTATCAGAGGTCGACCACATTTCAACAAATACTTTCTTTCCGCTCGCATTCGAAATCACACCCTCAGCAATTCGCAGAATCAATAGCGCCAATGCTTCAGCGGGTACTCGAATTACGTCTCTTCCGGGGGCATCGCCTCGGACCGCGCTGGCGACAGGTTCTCCACCTTCATCGCGAAGTCCATCGACCATGGAACGCCGCACGTCGTTGATAACCCAGTTGGCCACCGCCTTGGCATTCGCCGCGCCGGCCGCGGCGACCGCCGCGACGAAATAGTCGGCCATCGCGCGTGAAGCCGTGAGGATCGCCGCGTCATAGGCCGAGAGTCCGTATTCGGTCTGCAAGCGCGCCTGCATGGCCTGCGGCAGTTCCGGCATCCCGGCCTTGACTTCGGCGATCCAGTCGGCGCCGATCTCCAGCGGCAGCAGGTCGGGATCGGGGAAGTAGCGGTAGTCGTGGGCATCTTCCTTGCTGCGCATGGCGCGGGTTTCGCCGCTGTCGGGATCGAACAGCACCGTGGCCTGGCGGATGGCGCGGCCCTCGCTGATTTCGTTGATCTGCCACTGCACCTCGTAATCGATCGCCTGCTGCATGAAGCGGAAGGAGTTGAGGTTCTTGATCTCGCGCCGCGTGCCCAGCGGCTCGCCTGCGCGACGCACCGAGACGTTGGCGTCGCAGCGGAAGCTGCCTTCCTGCATGTTGCCGTCGCAGATGCCGATCCATTGCACCAGGGCGTGCAGCGCGCGGGCGTAGGCCACCGCTTCGGCGCTGGAGCGCATATCGGGTTCGGTGACGATTTCCAGCAGCGGCGTGCCGGCGCGGTTGAGGTCGATGCCGCTCCTGCCGTGAAAGTCTTCGTGCAGCGACTTGCCGGCGTCTTCCTCAAGGTGGGCGCGGGTCAGGTGCACGAATTTTTCCTGCTCGCCAACGCGAATGTTTAGGCCGCCGCCGGCAACCACCGGAACCTCGAACTGGCTGATCTGGTAGCCCTTGGGCAGGTCGGGGTAGAAGTAGTTCTTGCGCGCGAACACCGAACGCGGCGCGATGGTGGCGCCGACCGCGAGGCCGAATTTGATGGCGCAGACCACGGCTTCGCGGTTGAGCACCGGCAGCACGCCGGGCAGGGCGATGTCCACGGCATTGGCCTGGACGTTGGGCTCGGCGCCGAAGGCGATGCTGCTGCCGGAAAAGATCTTCGACTGCGTCCGCAACTGGACGTGGGTCTCGATGCCGATCACGACTTCCCAGTTCATTGTGCTGCTCCCGCCAGTTGCGGCATCCGCGTGTGCCAGTCGGTGACCTGCTGGTACTGGTGCGCGACGTTGAGCATTTTCGCCTCGCCGAACCAGTTGCCGATGATCTGCAGGCCGACCGGCATGCCGCCATTGCCGAAGCCGCAGGGCAGCGACATCCCCGGCAGGCCGGCGAGGTTGGTGGAGATGGTATAGATGTCGGAGAGGTACATCTGCACCGGGTCGGCGCTCTTGGCGCCGAAGGCGAAGGCCACCGAGGGCGAGGTCGGCCCCATGATGACGTCGCAGCTTTCGAAGGCCTTCTGGAAGTCGGCGGCGATCAGACGGCGAATCTTCTGCGCCTTGAGGTAATAGGCGTCGTAGTAACCATGGGAGAGCACGTAGGTGCCGATCAGTATCCGGCGCTTGACCTCGGCGCCGAAGCCCTGCGCACGCGACTTCGAGTACATGTCGTTGAGGTCGCCATACTCGGGGGCGCGATAGCCGTAGCGCACGCCGTCGAAGCGCGACAGGTTCGAGCTGGCTTCGGCCGGCGCGATCACGTAGTAGGCGGGCACCGACAGGCCGGAGTTGGGCAGGCTGACCTCGACCGTGGTGGCGCCGAGCTTGCGGTACTGGTCGAGCGCGGCATCCACCGCGGCCCGGACGTCGGCATCCATGCCCTCGCCGAAGAATTCCCCGGGCAGGCCGATGCGCAGGCCCTGCAAGGGCTTCTCGAGGTCGCGGGCATAGTCCTCGGCCGGTCGCTCGAGCGACGTCGAGTCGCGCTCGTCAAAGCCGGCCATGGCATTGAGCAGCAGTGCGCAGTCCTCGGCCGACTTGGCCATGGGTCCGGCCTGGTCGAGGCTGGAGGCGAAGGCGATCATGCCGTAGCGGCTGACCGCGCCATAGGTGGGCTTGAGGCCGGTGAGGCCGCAGAGAGCCGCTGGCTGGCGGATCGAGCCGCCGGTGTCGGTGCCGGTCGCGGCCGGCGCCAGGCGCGCGGCGATGGCGGCGGCCGAGCCGCCCGAGGAGCCGCCGGGCACGCGGCTCGTGTCCCAAGGGTTCTTCACCGGGCCGAAATACGAGGTTTCGTTCGACGAGCCCATGGCGAATTCGTCCATGTTGAGCTTGCCCAGGGTCACCATGCCGGCGGCGGCGAGCTTTTCAACGACGTGAGCATCGTAGGGCGAGACGAAGTTCTCCAGCATGCGCGAGCCGCAACTCGTGCGCCAGCCCTTGGTGCAGAAAATATCCTTGTGCGCCAATGGGATGCCGGCAAGCGGCGTGTCGCCAGCGCCGACTTTCCCGGAGGCGTCGGCAGCACGTGCCTGGGCCAGGGTCTGCTCCCGGTCCAGCGCGATGAAGGCGTTCAGGCCGGGATTGAGCCTGTCGATGCGGTCGAGGAACAGCGTAGCCAACTCGACGGCTGAGATCGTTTTGGCCGCCAGGGCGGCGGACAACTCACTTAGGGATGCGTTGATCATTCAATTTCTCCGCTGCGCAGCAGCGGAGCCAATCAGTAGCCCCGCCCCGGGGCGGGGATGGGGGTGGGGGGCAACAAAATCATGGATGAAGCGCAGCTTCATTCGATCACCTTCGGAACCAGATACAGGCCGGCCTCGGTTTCCGGCGCCACGGCCTGGAAATCGGCACGGCGGTCGGTTTCCGTCACCACGTCGGGGCGCAGGCGCTGCACCACGTCGACGGCGTGGGCCATGGGCTCGATGCCGGCGGTATCGATTGCCTGCAACTGTTCGATGAAGCCGAGGATGCCGTTGAGCTGTTCGCGCGTGGTTTCGCGCTCGGCGGCGGAAAGCTCGATGCGGGACAGCAGGGCGATGCGGGAGACGTCTTCCGGGGTCAGGGACATGGCGGGGGATAGGCTGGCGGGTTCTGGCCGGCCCGCAGCGGGGCCGGCATCGGCTCAAATCGGCAAGCGCGATAGGTTATCATATGCGACCTTTTTGGCCGCTCCGGCCAGTCCCAGCACTGGAATCACATGTTCGGTTTTCTCCGCTCCTATTTCTCGAATGACCTCGCCATCGACCTCGGCACCGCCAACACGCTGATCTACGTGCGCGGCAAGGGCATCGTGCTCGACGAGCCTTCCGTCGTCGCCATCCGCATCGAAGGCGGGCCCAACGCCAAGAAGACCATCCAGGCGGTGGGCAAGGAAGCCAAGACCATGATCGGCCGCAACCCGAAGGAGATTTCGGTGATCCGGCCCCTGAAGGACGGCGTGATCGCCGACTTCACCGTCACCGAGCAGATGCTCAAGCAGTTCATCAAGCGCGTGCATGAATCGCGCCTGTTCTCTCCGTCCCCGCGCATCATCATCTGCGTGCCCTCGGGTTCGACCCAGGTCGAGCGCCGCGCCATCCGCGAATCCGCGCTGGGCGCCGGCGCCTCGCAGGTGTACCTGATCGAGGAGCCGATGGCGGCCGCGATCGGCGCCGGCCTGCCGGTGTCGGACGCCACCGGCTCGATGGTCGTGGACATCGGCGGCGGCACCACCGAGGTCGGCGTGATCTCCCTGGGCGGCATGGTCTATGCCAAC
>JALHNN010000316.1 GCA_022843505.1 Sulfuritalea sp. | reverse complement strand
GGGTTAGAGGGCCCTACGCGCCACCGGCAGCGCATAACCATCAACCTAAACTATGCCCTAGGAATTTGCACAACTTGACAGACACAACTGACTGCGCCCAGGCCAGCCAGGACTCGACGACGCCGGCGGGCAGGCCGGACGTCAGCCATTCGGGAAAGCCGAGCAGGGGGACCGCCTGCCGGGCGGCGTCGCCCGCCGCCGTGGTGGTCGCCTCCAGCCTGGCCGGCGCCAGGCCGGCGAGCCACTGCGCCGCCAGGTGCAAGCCCCACGCCTCGGCAGTCCAGAAGACGAACAGCAGACCGACCATTGCCCACATCAATGCGTACAACATGCTTTGCTCCCGAGTCCGCTGTCGGATGCCAATGCACCGAAACAGCAGCAGCGCAAGGTGATACGAACCCAAGCGTTCCGATACATGGGGGCAAGGGCGGCGAATAAAAGAGTGGTGGGGTGTTCGGTGCGCTCGCCCGGTGATTGGAACTGGCTGCGCCGGCGATTCAAGTCGCTCTTACGCCCACAGGCTGAGTGGCGGATCCGCCACCGTGGCGCGAAGGATGTCGCCGCGCGACACCATGCCGAGCAGGATTCGCGATTCGTTGACCACTGGCAGCGCAGTCAGGCCGGTTTCGATCAGAACATGGGCGATCCGCCGGATGTCGGTGATCGGGTCGGCACAGACCACCGGCGTCACCATCACCTCCTCGACACGACGGTCCAGCCCGCCACTCACGCGGCCGCGGGGCGTTTCGGCCGAGGGCGCGACCGGTTGCAGGTCAATCACGGTCAGCAGATCGCGGTCGCTGACCAGGCCCACGACGTTGTCCGAAGCATCGACCACCGGCGCCTGGCGCACCCGCCGCGTGGCCAGTGCATGCCAAGCGGCGGCCACGGTATCCGTGGTTCGCAAACTAAGCACATCGCGCCCCATGACCTGCCAGGCATGGCGCACCGGACCGCGATCGACGGGTCGGGGCAGCATCTTGGCGTAGGCGGCCAGCGCGCGCGCGTCGGGGGCCGCAACGTCAGGGGCAGGGCGTGCTCCGACCCGATACTCGGGCCCGAGTTCTTCGCCCTCTCTTTCCACGCCGCGCGCCCGACGCGCTGACGCAAGGCCGGGAACCTGGTTCAACTGCTCCAAGGGACCGCGAAAACTCTGCCCGGAAATGCCATAGACGACGAACATGGGAGAAGTCCTTTCTAAGCCGGCAAGGTTCGATGCAGAAGCGCCACAGTGGATCGCGATGTGCTTGAGGCATAGCTCGCGCGAGCGGTCCTGCGGATCCTGAATGCCAGGCGGGCGAGGCCAACCGTCGGCGGCAGGCGGGTGATGCATTTTTTCACAAGCGCCGGCAAAGTCCGCATCCTACGCGTACTCCATCAGGCGCGCAGTTGCTTCAAGCGCTGACCGGGACCCCGGGCTGCGCTGCCATCCGTTTCAGCTCCGGCAGGCAGGAGCCGCAGGAGTTTCCGCACTTGCGCTTCTCCTGAATCGCGCCCGGCCAGTGTCAGCGTGGCATGGTCGAAGCGCGCCAGCCAGGGCTGCAGCGCGGCATGCAGGCCGCCTGCATCATCGCGGCGCAGGGCGACCAGCTGCCAGCCGGTGGCGAATTTTTCGACCTGCACCGCGGCGTGCAGTCTCAGGCTGCCGCGCTTGTTCTTCAGCGTCACCAGGTCGCCGTCGGCGATGTCGCGTCGTTCCATGTCGCGCGGATGCATTTCCAGCACCGGCTCGGGCGTGTGGGCGAACAGGCGGGCGACCTGCCCGCTGCGGCTCATGCCGTGCCAGTGGTCGCGCAGCCGCCCGCTGTTGAGGTGCAGCGGCAGGCGCGCATCGGTGGCCTCGGCAGTGGGGCGGTGCTGCACCGGCTTGAAGCAGGCGCGGTGTTCGTTGAAAATCTCTTCCGGCGCGGCGTAGGCGAAGTGGGGCTGGAAATCGCCGTGTCGCCAGCGCCGACTCCTGGCCTCGAGCCGCTGCGCGAAGTCGGCGGCGATCTTCCAGTCGGCGCGCGCCTCACCCGGCGGCGGGACTGCCGCGCGTACACGTGAAATCCGGCGCTCGGAGTTGGTCACCGTGCCCTCCTTCTCGCCCCAGCCGGCGGCCGGCAGCAGCAGGTCGGCGAAGGCCGCCGTGTCGGTGGCGGCGCTGACTTCCTGCACGACCACGAAAGGGCAGGCGGCGAGCGCGGCATGCACGCGATTCAGATCGGGCAGCGACTGCGCTGGGTTGGTGCAGGCGATCCACAGTGCCTTGATCTCGCCGCGACCGACGGCCTCGAACAGCTCGACCGCCGTGAGCCCGGGCTTGGCCGACACCTCGGGCACGCCCCAGAGCGCGGCGACCTCGGCGCGATGCCCGGCATTGGCCAGGTCGCGATGGCCGGAGAGCAGGTTGGCCATGCCGCCGACTTCGCGTCCACCCATGGCATTGGGCTGGCCGGTGTGCTTCCATTGCCCGGGCAATTTGTATACAGTATCCCCAGCTCGCGCCAAGCCTCACGGCGTGGCGACAAAAACACGGAGGGAGGGCATGGCGCAAGTGGCGGCCGATATTTCCGATCTCGGTTCGATCATCCAGTGGCTAGACGCGCGCGGGCGCCTGGTACGCGTGCGTTCCGAGGTCGATCCGGCGCACCAGCTGGCGGGCATCGCCGCCAAGTTCGAACGCGGCCCGCGTGCGGTGCTGTTCGAAAAGGTCAAGGGCTCGGCCTTCCCGGTGTTCACCGGCTTGTACTGGTCGCGCGAACTGCTCGGCGAACTCCTCGACCGGCCGGTGCTGACCCTGCCGCAGTATGTCTCCGACTGCATTCGCGACTGGCAGGCCCGGCCCGTCGCGCCCGTGGTGGTGAGGAACGGCCCGGTGCGCGAAGTCACCGAGGACAGCGTCGACCTCTCCATCCTTCCCGTGCCGACCCATGCCGAGCTGGATGGCGGCCCCTATTTCGATGCCGGCGTGGTGATCACCAAGGACCCCGAAACCGGCATCCGCAATACTTCCATCCAGCGCTTCCTGGTGGTGGGCAAGGACCGGCTGGCGATCAACATCGATGCCGGCCGCCATCTCGAACTGTGCCTGGCCAAGGCGGCGGCGCGCAGCCAGGTGCTGCCGTTCACACTCAACATCGGCGTCGGCCCCGGCCTGCATTTCGCGGCGGCGACCCCGGCCGAGGCCGCGCCCTTCGGCACCGACGAGCTGGGCATTGCCAGCCGCTTCCACGGCCGGCCGCTGGAACTGGTCGGCAGTTCGCTGACCCACGTCGAGATGGTGGCCGATGCGATGTTCGCCCTGGAATGTGAAATGATGCCCGGCGAAGTCCACCCCGAAGGCCCCTTCGCCGAAGTCACCGGCTACTACGCCACCGTGGCGCCGCGACCGCTGGTGCGCGTGCGCAGGATCCACCGCCGCCGCCACCCGGTGTTCCAGACCATCATCTCCGGCGGCGAGGTATTCAATTCGGTCGGCCTGCTCGGCGAGGCCAACGTGCTGGCCCTGCTGCAAAAGCAGGTGCCCGGCGTCAAGGACGTGTACTTCTCGCACGGCGGCTGCGGCTTCTACCACGCCGTGGTGCAGATCGCGCAAAAGCGCGCCGGCTGGGCCAAGCAGGCGCTGATGGCGGCCTTTGCCGCCTTCCCGCCGCTGAAGATGGTGACCGTGGTCGACGATGACGTCGACATCCGCAACCCGGCCGACGTCGAATGGGCGATGGCCACGCGCCTCGACCCGAAGCACGGCATCCTGGTGATCGACAATGTCTTCGGCCACGGGCTGAATCCGACCTTTCCCGACTACCTCGGGTCCAAGGTCGGCTTCGACGCCACGCGGCCCTTCCCGCATACGCCGAACTTCACGCGCGCCAAGGTCAGACCGGCGACGCTCGAGGGGCTGAATATTGAGGTGCCGGAAATCAGGTAAAACAGCAGGACAACACCCGCCGCGCGTCCGGCAGTGCGCGCAGTCAAAAACAGGAGGAGTCAGCATGAAACGTCGCACCACGCTTTCCGCGTTTGCCGCCGCGCTCGCCGCCGGCCTGTTCGGCCTGCCGCAGGCCGCATCCGCCGCCGAGATCACCCTGACCTACGCTTTCTTCGCCCCGGCCAAGACCTTCCCGGCGCGGCAGATGACGCACTGGGCCGAGCAGCTGGCCAAGCGCACCAACGGCAAGGTGGACGTCAAGACTTTCCCCGGCGGCACCCTGCTCGGCGCCAAGGACATGTATGACGGCGTCACCAAGGGCGTGGCCGACATCGGCCTC
>JALHNN010000315.1 GCA_022843505.1 Sulfuritalea sp. | reverse complement strand
TCGCCAGGCGCAGATTGGACACCGCCTCACCGCTTGGCAGGTAACGGACTTCGGGGTCCGCGCCGAGATTGCCCACCAGAATCACCTTGTTTACCGAAGCCATGGTCGATTTCTCCTCAGGATTTTGTTTCAAGTATGCCATGCGCGGCGACCGGCTGCGCTTGCGTTTTCCGCGCCGGCAGCGGCGCCATGGTGAGCGCGGCGGCGAGCCAAACCACGACCATCACCGCATCGCAGAGGAACACGGCCGCGGCATCGAAATTCTCCACCAGCCAGCCGCCCAGGGCGCCGCCGACGAACAGGCCCAGCGCCTGGGTGGTGTTGTACACGCCGAGCGCGGCGCCCTTGGCGCGTGCCGGCGCGATGCGCGACACCAGCGAGGGCAGCATGGCCTCGAGGATGTTGAAGGCGATGAAGAAACTCAGCAGTCCGCCGGCGATCACCGCAAAGTTGGTGCTGCCGCCCCACATCGCCAGCACCGTCGCCAGCAGCAGGCAGATCGCGCCAACAAACACCACCTGCACCTTGTTGCGCTTCTCGGCGATGATAATCGCCGGCACCATCAGGACGAAGGAGGCCAGCACGGCCGGGAGGTAGACCTTCCAGTGGCTGGTCACCGGCATCTCGCCATATTTCACCAGCAGGCCGGGCACCACCACGAACATCGCCATCTGCACCGTATGCAGGCTGAAGATGCCGAGGTTCAGGCGCAGCAGGCTGGGATTGAACAGCACGTCGCGGAACGGCGGCTTGGGGCCTGGCGGCAGCGGCGGCGCCGGCGGCACGACGTGGGTCACCAGGCCGATCGCCGCCAGGGCGAGGATGCCGGTCAGCCAGAAGATGCCGGCCATGCCGATCACCGCGTAAAGCGCCGGCGCGACGATCATCGACAGGGCGAAGACGAGGCCGATCGACGAGCCGATCATGGCCATTACCTTGGTGCGATGCTGTTCGCGCGTCAGGTCGGCGGCCAGCGCCGTCACCGCCGCCGAGATGGCGCCCGCCCCCTGCAGCACGCGACCGATGATGGCCCACCAGATGTCGGTGGACAGGGCCGCCACCGCCGAACCGAAGGCAAACAGCAGCAGGCCGAGGATGATCACCTTCTTGCGCCCGAAATGGTCCGCGGCCATGCCGAAGGGAATCTGGAATATGGACTGGGTCAGGCCGTAGGCGCCCAGCGCAATGCCGACCAGGGTCAGGTTGTCACCGCCCGGAATGCCCTGGGCGTGGATCGCGAACACCGGCAGGATGAGGAACAGGCCGAGCATGCGCAACGCGAAAATCGACGCCAGGGAGGCGCCGGCGCGAATCTCATCGCGACTCATGGCATCGGGGGTGGGGGAAAGCATGGAATTCGGTGATGGATAAGGACCGGAAACCGTCGGTGTCAGCCCGTCGGCCGGAACGCCGCCTGGAAGCCGGCGGGCAGCGTCGCATTAGACCACGAATGGCCGTATGCCGCTACCGCAGGTCGCCGGCTCCGGTCGCCACCGCCGCCAGCCTGCCGCAAACCCCGTCGACCGCATCGGCCAGACGATGGACCTGCTCGCGCCAGTCCTCGTGGTCCTCGTGCGCTGCCCGCTCGACGTCGGCGGCAAGCCGTCCCAGGGGGACCGCGCCGACGTAGGGCGAACTGCCCTTGAGCGCATGGGCGATGCGGCCGGATTGCTCGCGATCGCTGCTCACGGCATGCTCGCGCAGCCGAGCCGCCGTCCCCTCGTTGGCTCGCAGGAAAGTCTCGATCAGGGCCATCATGCGCGCCGTCTCGCCCATCGCAAAGCGCATGGCGACTTCGTGGTCGAAAATATCCGCCTCGGTCGCCGCGTCCGCTGCCGCCGCCGACGCCGTTGGCAACGGGGCCGTCGCAGGCTTGAGCCAGCGCCGCAGCATCTCGAGCAGGCGCGTGAAATCGACCGGCTTGGTGATGAAGTCGTTCATCCCCGCAGCGATGCAACGCTCGCGCTCCTCTTGCAGCGCGTGCGCCGTCATCGCCACGATCGGCAGGCCTGCGGCGGGCCGCTGCTGGCGGATCGACAGCGTCGCCGCGATTCCGTCCATCAGCGGCATCTGGATGTCCATCAGCACGAGGTCCCAGTCGGAGGCAGCGACGGCCTGCACGGCCTCGAGGCCATTGCTGACGATCTTCAGGGTCGCCCCGGTCATGGCGATCAGGTCGGCGGCAACCACCTGGTTGAGCGGGTTGTCTTCGGCCAGGAGGATGCGCATGCGGCTGAACTCGCCGGCCGTCAGGGACGGGTCGGGCGCGGCATGCGCGCCGCCGCCGATGCCCAGGATCCGCGCTACCGCGTATTCCAGCATGCGCCTCGTCACCGGACGATGCAGCACCTGCACGTTGGCAGCATCCTTCAGGGTCGGCGCGTGCAGGGCGGCGAGATGCAGCACCGGTAGGCGCCCGCCCGCGGCCGAGATCTCCGCGGCCGCGTTGCGGTGCGTATCGACCACCACCAGATCGCATGCCGCTCCCGGCGCACGATCGAAATCAACCCGCGCGCCCAGCGCCGCCAGCAGGCCGCCGACGATCCGGGCGTGCACCGGGTTCTCGTCCACCACGCGGACAGTGCATCCGGCGAGCGGCGTCGGTGGCGGCACGGCTTCCACCTCCGGCGTGAGGACGAAGGAAAAGCAACTGCCGCGGCCGGGCGTGCTGCTGACCTCGATGCGGCCGCCCATCAGCGCCACCAGGCGCTGGCTGATGACCAGGCCGAGGCCCGTGCCGCCGTACTTGCGTGTCGACGAGGCATCGGCCTGGCTGAAGGCGTTGAACAGTCGTCCGAGCTGCGCCGCATCGAGGCCGATGCCGGTATCGCTGACGGAAAAGCGCAGGCCGGCCCCGTCAGGCGCGGTCGTCGGCGCGATGCCGATGACGATCTGGCCTGCCTCGGTGAACTTGATCGCATTGCCGACCAGGTTGTTGAGCACCTGTTCCAGGCGCAGCGGATCGCCGCGGATGCGCCGCGGCGTCGCCGCGTCGACCTCGATGAAGACTTCCAGCGCCTTGCCGGCCGCCGCCATGCCGCCCAGGTTGGCCACGCCGTCGATGACTTCGTCGAGGTCGAAGACGATGTCCTCGACCGTCAGCTTGCCGGCCTCGATCTTGGAGATGTCGAGGATGTCGTTGATGATGCCGAGCAGATGTTCGCCGGCCGCGCGGGTCTTGGTAACGTAGCCGCGCACCTTTTCGGATAGCGGTTCGTACTGGCACAAGGTGGTCAGGCCGATCACCGCGTTCATCGGCGTGCGGATTTCGTGGCTCATGTTGGCGAGGAACTCGCTCTTCGCGCGCGTGGCGGCTTCGGCGGCGGCGAGCGCGGCCGCCAGCTTTTCGGTGCTTTCGCGGTTGCGCCGGGCGTTGCCTTCCAGCAACAGGTACAGGATCACCACCAGGACAGCCGATCCAAGCAGCATCAGCGCCAGGAAGCGGCCGGCGCGCGCCTCGACCGCCGCGTTGGCCGTGGTCACGTCCAGCGCCAGCACGGCAGCGGCGAACTGAGTACCGGCGACATCGCGCAGGGGCACGACGCGGTACTGGTAGCCTCGTGTTTCGCCGCGCAGGGTTTCGCCGGCGAGCAACTCACGGACGTAGGGCAGATCCGCCTTCGGGAAGCTCCCCGTGGTCACGACCAGCCGCGCTTCCCCATTCGCCTGGGCGGATCGGCGGAAGATGCCTACCGCCGTATCGCCGGGTTCGCCGATCTTGGCGTGTTGTTCCATTTCCAGGCGCAGCAGGCGGTTGATCGCCTCGAGCTTGCCGTTGAGGCTGGCCGACAGGCCGAGATAGCCGAGGATGCGCCCGTTGCGCGCCACCGGTCCCACGTGGCTAACGTGGATATGTTCGTCGTCGTGCATTTCCAGGCCGTAGGCAGGCTTTCCCGACCGCCTGGCGCGATTGAGGGCCTGCGACGGCGATTCCGCGGCGCCGCGATGGCGGTTGAACAGGGGATCGCCCCCCGCCGAATGCAGGTAGACGCCATCGATCAAGCCCGGCGACAGCTGTTCGATGGCCTGCCCCTGCCGGTCCAGGACGGCGAGCTGTCCGCCCTCGAGGGCGGCGAGAAGCTGCGGGTCGGCGGCATGGATGTCGTGCAACAGGGCGAGCTTTTCCGCCACCGTCTGTACCTGGTCCTGCAGCAGCGACGAAAGCATGCTCGCCGTATGCTCGGTGTTGCGCCAGATGCCCGCACGCTCGTCGTCTTCTACTTGACCGCTGGTGATGATCGAGCCGAACAGCAAAAGGAT
>JALHNN010000314.1 GCA_022843505.1 Sulfuritalea sp. | reverse complement strand
CAGCGGCGCCGCCGCAGGCACGAGTTCCTCGATGCGCTCGGCCAGCGCCCCCATCTGCCAGCGCCGCGAGCGCGCGAACAGCGAGAGATGCACGCAGACACAGTGCAGCGGCAGCGCAAGTCCCGGCACGGCGAGCGCGCAGTGCAGCAGGCCGCGCTTCTCGAAACGCAGGTGGGTTACGTCCTGGTTGTGTTCGTGCAGGATGGGGAAGCGCGAAAGGATGGCGTTGCCGTGGTGGCCGTGGTCGTACACCATGTTGCGGCCATAGGCGTGGTTGTCCCAGACGTCGGCGGCGAGGAACTCATGCTGCGGCTGCAGCGGCCAGTCCGGGTGGCGCTCGGCGTGCCCCAGGTGCAGGCCCTGGACTTCCTGCAGGAAGACAATGTCGGCGGAGAGCTCGCGCAGCCGATCACGCAGTTCATGCACCACCATGCGGCGGTTGAACTGCGAGAAGCCCTTGTGGATGTTCCAGGTGGCGACGGTGAGTGCTTGGCTCATGCGCGGCGAATCCTTTGGCGCCAGTGTAGCGCGCCGGGGTCGGGACTCACACGCGGATGTGGAAGGGGCTGAAATCGGTATTGCGGTCGTACCAGTCTTCCGCTTCGGCGCGCTTGAGGAAGGCCACCACGCGGTAGGTCACCGGCGTCATCACCACTTCCCAGCCGGTCTTCAGCAGGTACTGCGCCAGGGCGATCTTGGCCACCTGCTCGTCCGGCCAGATGCCGAAGAAGGCGATGAAGTAGAACAGGCCGGAATCGACCGCTTCGCCGACCACCGTCGAGCCGATGGTGCGCATCCACAGCCGGCGCCCCTCCATCCACACCTTCATCTTCGCCATGACGTAGCTGTTGGCAAAACTGCCGCACCAGAAGGCGACCATCGAGCCGGCGACGATGCGCCAGGTGTTGCCGAAGACGCCTTCCATGTGCTGCTGGTAGGCCTGGTTGAAATCGCCGGGGGCGGCCGGCAGCGACAGCGCGACCCAGGCCATGAAGCTGGCGAAGGCCAGCGCCGCGAAGCCGGCCCAGACCACGCGCCGGTCGCGGCCGTAGCCATAGACCTCGGTGAGGATGTCGCCGAAGATGTAGGAAATCGGGAAAAACAGCACGCCGGCGGAAAACGTCACCTCGCCCAGCAGCGGCAGCGTCACCACGGCCGCCTTGGCGGCGCCGATCAGGTTGGAGCACAGCAGCACACAGACGAAGGCCGCCATGACGAAATCGTAGTAGCGGTAGCTGCGCGGCGCGGTCATCCTGTGGCCTGTTTGGGGTCGGGAATGTCCCAGTCTACGCCGTCCCGGCGACGGGGACCCAGATCGGCCCGGCCTCGCGCAAGGCCGGCTCTCGTGCAAGAATCCCTGACCCGCGAACCCGGCGCCCGGGCGGCTTCGTCCCCGTATCGCCACCAATGGACTGCGCAAGCATGAAATCTCCTTTCCTCCCTGTGATCCTCGTACTGGCATGGACCCGCGCCGTCGCCGCCGATCCTGCTCCGCCGGCGCTCACGCCCTGCATCGAATGCCACGGCGTCACCGGGGTGGCCGCCAAGGCCGGCGTACCGCATATCGACGGCCAGCACGGGCAGTACATGCAGGATTCGCTGCGCGCCTTTGCCAACGAATCGCGCAAGAGCAGCACCGGGGCGCACAAGGGCCTGTCACGCGACGTGATGAACGCCGTGGTAGGCCACTACGCCGCGCAGAAGATTTCGCGGCCGCGGCCGGCTACCGACCCTGCCCAGGTAGCGCGCGGCGAGGGGATCTACAACAACCGCTGCGCGGACTGCCACATGGACGCCGGCCGCCAATCCGACAAGGATGCACCCATCATGGCCGGACAGGACGTTGACTATCTGGCACGGCAGATCATTGCCTTTCGCAAGGGCGACCGGCGCTTTCCGACCATGATGGACGACGCCTATCGCGGATTGAGCGAGGCCGACCTGCTGGCGGTGGCGCACTTTTTCGCCGCGCAGGACCCGCTCGCGCCGGCGGCAGGAGCCAAAGCCAAGCGCCGCAAGTGAGGGTCGCGCCGGCGAGCGCCGGGCAACTCCGGCACGTCCTTGCACTGCCACCGCCCGCATTTGCGTGAAGCAACAGGCTGGGGCGCTGGTGATGCCGGGCACGGCAAGCCGACGGTATTAGGCGCGGTCCACGGCACAGGGGCGCGGTCCGGCCGCACAATGCACGTAGCGGCGACGTCCCGCCGCAGCCCAGCAGTGCACCGGAGGCAATGCCATGTCATCTGATAGCGCCGATCCCAGGCCGCCGTTTTCGCTCGCCGACCTGCATGCGCTGGGCCGCCTCGGCTTCGACTCGGTGGCGGGCATCACCACCCTGGTCGAGGAGATGCATCGCAATATCGCGCGGGCCTCACCCCCCCTCGGCGCCGCCCCGGAGGGCCGTGCGCCCGGGCTTTCCGGCCTTGTGTATTCGGCGGTACGCGGCGTCACGCGCGGCATCGGCGGGGCCTGGAACCTGGCCCAGTTGGCCCTGCCCAAACCGAAGACGCGGCTCGATCCCCGGCGCGAAGCCTGGGTCGCCGCGCTTAACGGCGTCTGGGGCGAGCACCTGGCCGCGAGCGGCAATCCGCTGGCCATAGGGATGTCCTTCCGCGAGGGCGGGGAGGCGATGGTCCTCGACGCGGAAGCCCTGCGCGCACGCTACGGCGACGGCCGGCGCAAGCTGCTGCTGCTGCTCCACGGCCTGTGCATGAACGACCTGGGCTGGCATCACCGCGGGCACGACCACGGCCGCATGCTGGCCGCCGAGTTCGGCTATACGCCGCTCTACCTGCACTACAACACCGGGCGCCACATCTCGGAGAACGGCCGCGACTTTGCAGCCCTGCTGGAACGGCTGGTCGCCGCCTGGCCCGGGCCGATCGAGGAGATCGCCCTGCTCGGCCACAGCATGGGCGGCCTCGTGGCGCGCAGCGCCTGCCACTACGCCGAGGTCGCTAATCTGTCCTGGCGAGCGCAAATTAAGCGCATCGTCTTCCTCGGCACGCCGCATCACGGCGCACCGCTGGAGCGCGCCGGAAACTGGTTCGACAATGCCATCGAACTCAGTCCCTACCTTGCGCCCTTCGCCCGGCTGGGCAAGTCGCGCAGCGCCGGGATCAAGGATTTGCGTCACGGCAATCTGATCGATGAGGACTGGGCCGCCGTCCAGGGCGGCAGCCACCGCGACCAGCGCCGCATGCTCCCGCTGCCCGCCGGGGTGCGCTGTCATGCCGTGGCGGCATCGCGCCAGCATGCGCCGTCCGGCGAGGCCAGGCGCCTGCGCGGCGACGGTCTGGTGCCGATTGCCAGCGCCCTCGGTCATCACGAACTGCCGGCCCGAGAGCTGGGCTTCGCGACCGCCGACACCCATCTCGAATTCGACTGCAACCATTTCGAGCTGCTGTCGAACGAGGCCGTGGGCCGGCGCCTGCGTGAATGGTTCGCCGCGACCTGAGCAGCGGGGTCTCGCGCCGACAAGCGCCCGTGGGCCGTCTGGCACCGGCGGTCCAACCCGGGCGGATCGATCAGGGCGGGCAGGGATAGCGGGCGGCCCAGGCGCGGGCCACCAGTCCCATCGCCGTCGGCGCCACGGCGTCGGGATTCGCCCGCAGCCACTCCATCACGATGCGCAACTGCTCGGCCAGACCGATGTCCGCAGGAAGGCAGGCGCGTACGTTGTCGATGCTGTTGCCGTACAAGGCATCCCCGGCGGCCAGCAGGTAGCCGAGGCAACGTCCCGCTCCCACCGACGACGTCTGGGCGCACCATTTCTCGAAATCGGCGCGACTGGACTGGGCCTGCACCGGTGCGGCGGTCAGCAGCGCCACCGCGAACAGGGCCGCGGCAAACAGACGCAGGCCCAAAGCGCCTGCACGCCGCCTCGGGTTCGCGTCGGCCGGGCGTTTCACGATACCGCCAGCATCCGCTCCAGCGAGATCTTCGCCAGTTTCGCCTCGTGTTCCGGGACGCTGATCTGATTGACGATCCTGCCTTCGACCAGGTTTTCCAGCGTCCAGGCCAGATGCTGCGGGTCGATGCGCTGCATGGTCGAGCACATGCAGATGGTGGAAGCCATGAACTGCACGGTCTTGCCCTCGTGCTTCACTTCCTGCGCCAGGCGCTCGACGAGATTCAGTTCCGTGCCGACCAGCCAACGCGTATTGGGCGGAGCTTCCTTGACCGTCTTCAGGATGTACTCTGTGCTGCCGATGTAGTCCGACTGCTTGCAGACCTCGAAGCTGCATTCGGGATGAGAGATGACGATGCCATCCGGATGCGGGTTGCG